>JBOHBL010001026.1:0-1410 GCA_050698295.1 Rubrobacteraceae bacterium
CCTCACGCCGCGGGAGATCATAAGGAGCCGCATCGAGGCCGCGGCCTCCGGGGACTTCGTGGTCTCTTTTTACAACCCGCGCTCGCGGGGACGCGACCGGCAGCTTTCGGAGGCGAGGGATATATTGCTCGACCACCGACCGCCGGAGACGCCGGTCGGCGTCGTGCGCGAGGCGTACCGTCCGGGACAGGAAGTCCGCCTCACGACGCTCGGTGAACTTCGGGTCGAAGACGTGGACATGCTCACGGTCGTCGTGGTGGGGAGTTCGCAAACCTTTGTCCGAGCGGGCCGGATGGTGACGCCGAGGGGGTACGAGGTGTGAGGGGCGAGAGTGAAAGCTCCGTGTTCGCGGTGACGGAGGCGTGCGCGGGGTGCGGGGCGTGCATCCGGACGTGTCCCGAGCGGGCGTTTTTGCCGGGCCGGAGGGAGGGACGGGTACCGCTCGTCATCCTCGAAGAGAGGTGTACCGGCTGCGCCGAGTGCGCCGAAGTGTGTCCCGTGGCCGCGATCGTCGAGGTGAAGGTCGCTTCGCTCCCGGGAGTCGGGAGTCGGGAGTCGGGAGTCGGGAGTGGGCGTGACGCGGAGGTTGTGTCCGGGAGGGGGGCGGAGTGAGGCGAACCATCCATCCCATCGAGGCGGAGAGCTTCCGGATACTCCGCTCGCTCGTGGATCTCTCCCATCTCGGGCCGCTTTCGCGGACGGTCGCCGAGCGGGTCGTTCACGCCTCCGCCGATGTGGAGTATGCCGAAAGTCTCGTGCTCGATGAGGGGGCGCTCTTTCGCGGGTTCGAGGCACTCCGTGCCGGAGCGCCGGTCGTGGCGGATGTGGGGATGGCGGCGGCGGGGATCACCGCCCGCGAGGCTCTTTGCTTCGTCGCCGACGAACGGGCAGCGAGGCTCGCGGAGGAGACGGGGATCACACGCTCGGCGGCGGGGTTCCGGGTCGCCTTCGAGGAGGTCGGGAGCGGGGCGGTGTGGGTCGTCGGAAACGCCCCGACGGCACTCTTCGAGCTTATGGAGATGGAGGCGGATCCGGCCCTCGTCGTCGGGCTTCCGGTCGGGTTCGTCGGAGCGGCGGAGTCGAAGGAGATGCTCGCCCGCAGCGGGCTTCCGGCGGTCACGAACGCCGGGGCGAAGGGCGGGTCGGCGGTCGCGGCGGCGGCGGTGAACGCGCTCATATATTACGAGGAGGGAGCATGGTGAAAGATCACATAATGAGGAACGGGGAGGAACCCGCGCTTCTCGTCGTGGGCCACGGGAGCCGCGACGGTCGGGCGACGGCCGAGTTCGAGCGGCTCATACACATTATGAGGAAGCGGAGAGACATACGCATCGAGGGCGGGTTCATCGAGCTTGCGCGGCCCCCGATCTCCGAGTGCGTCGAGCGGCTGGAGGAGGCCGGAGCGTCCAC
>JBOHBL010001027.1:0-2045 GCA_050698295.1 Rubrobacteraceae bacterium
TATCTGGACTACGTCGGGGTCAAGAAGTTCGACGAGGAGGGGAACGTCATCGGGGAGCGGCGTTTCCTGGGGCTCTACACTTCGTCGGCGTACAGCATAAAGCCCGTGGAGATACCGCTGGTGCGGCGCAAGCTCGAGAACATCATGGAGCGTTCGGGGTTCCCGCCGAGCAGCCACTACGAAAAGGCGCTCGTCGAGGTCTTCGAGACGTATCCTCGCGACCAGCTCCTCCAGACCCCCGAGAGCGAGCTGTACGAGATATCAATGGGCATCCTCCAGCTTCAGGAGCGCCAGCGCGTGAGGCTCTTCGTCCGGCGCGACACCTACGGGCGGTTCCTCTCGTGTCTCGTCTTCGTGCCGCGCGACCGCTTCGACACCGAGGCGAGGCTGCGTATTCAAGCCATCCTCAAAGAGGAGTTCGACGGGGAGAGCGAGGACTTCTCGATCCGCTTTTCGGAGTCGGTTTTGGCGAGGCTGCACTTCATCATCTACACCGACCCGTCCAGGTCAAAGGACTACGACACAGCGGAGATCGAAGCCAAGATAGCCTACGCCACCCGCACCTGGCGGGACAATTTGTACAACGTCCTGATCGAAGGCTGCGGCGAGGAGACCGCCACCGACCTCTTCCACCGCTACCGAAACGCCTTCCCCGCCGGCTACAAGGAGGACTTCCTCGCCCGCCGAGCCCTCCCCGACATCCAGCAGATGGAGGAACTGAAAACCGAAGACGACCTCGGGATGAGCCTCTACCACCGGCTCGAGGAACCGCCGAGCTTCCTGCGGTTCAAACTCTTCAGGAGAGACAGGCTCGTCTCGCTCTCGGAGGCTCTGCCGCTGCTCGAAAACATGGGCGTCAGGGTCGCCGATGAACTGGGGCCCTACGAAGTCGCGCCGCGAGGAGAAAACCGGTTCTGGGTCCACGACTTCGGACTCGAGGCGGAGAGAGAATTGCAAACGTCTCAGGTCAAGGACATCTTTCAGGAGACCTTCGAGCGCGTGTGGCGCGAGGAAATAGAGAACGACGGCTTCAACCGACTCGTCCTCAAAGCCGGGCTCGACTGGCGCGAAATATCCGTGCTGCGCGCCTGCTGCAAGTATCTGCGCCAGACGAACCTCACCTTCTCCCAGAACTACATGGAAGTAACCCTCGACTCCAACCCGCAAATAGCCGGGCTCCTCGTGGACCTCTTCAAAGCCCGCTTCGACCCGAGGAAACAAGCGAACGCGGCATCAGAGACCGAGAGGATGGTCTCGGAGATAGAACAAGCCCTCGATTCCGTCACCAGCCTGGATGAGGACCGCATCATCCACAGCTTTTTGAACGTGATCCTCGCGACCGTCAGGACGAACTTCTACCAGCGCGACGAGAACGGGGAGCCGAAGGCCCACATCTCCTTCAAGTTCGAGCCGGAGAAGATACCGGAGCTGCCGCTCCCGAAGCCGATGTTCGAGATCTTCGTCTACTCCCCTCGCATGGAAGGCGTTCACCTCCGAGGCGGAGAAGTCGCGAGAGGCGGCATCCGGTGGTCGGACAGACGCGAGGACTTCCGCACCGAGGTCCTCGGCCTCATGAAAGCCCAGATGGTCAAAAACGCCGTCATCGTGCCCGTGGGAGCGAAGGGCGGCTTCGTCGTGAAGCACCTGCCCATGAACGGCGACCGCGAAGCGGTTCAGAACGAGGTCGTAGGGTGCTACAAGACCCTCATCCACGGGATGCTGGACCTCACGGACAACCTCGTGAATGGGGAGAATGTCCCGCCACGGGACGTCGTCCGTCACGACGGCGACGACCCGTACCTCGTCGTCGCGGCGGACAAAGGCACGGCGACCTTCTCGGACATCGCGAATGAGATCTCGCTGGACCGGGGCTTCTGGCTCGGGGACGCCTTCGCCTCGGGAGGGTCGGTCGGCTACGACCACAAGGCGATGGGGATAACCGCGAAGGGCGCGTGGGAGTCGGTGAAACGCCACTTCCGCGAGATGGGACTCGACACCCAGAGCGAGGAGTTCACCGTCGTCGGGATAGGGGACATGGCCGGCGC
>JBOHBL010001028.1:0-2771 GCA_050698295.1 Rubrobacteraceae bacterium
GGGGCTCTCCGGCTCGGCTGCGAAGGTTCGATCTTTGTTCGTTTATGTTTCGGCGGGGATGGCGCCGAGTTGGCGCATCATGCCCATCGCGTCGTAGTGCGCCCAGTCTTCGGAGATCTTCGCTCCAGAGAAGCGGTGGAGCGTGAAGGCGCCCACCTCGACCTTGTTGCCCGTCGGGGCGATGCCCATAAGTTCGCCCTCGTGTGTGCCGCGCGCCGTCCACCGCGTGCCGACCGAATCTCCCTCGGCGATTTGCTTCTCGATCTCGAATCGGATGTCGGGGAAGGCGGTGCGGTACAAAGACACGAACTGTTTCAAGCCTTCGATCCCTCGCACCTCTTCGGGGAGGTTCGGGTCGTGGAGGACGAAGTCGGGGGCGACGATCTCCTCCGCCGCGTCGAGGTTGCCGTTCTCGAAAAGCTCCTCGTAGAAACGGCGGGAGGTGGCTTTGTTCTCTTCGGTGGACATGGATTTTCCTCCTTCTTTCGTTGTGGAGTGGGCTTCGCGCGTTTTTGTCTCCATCGTTTTCCTCCTCTCTTTCAGGTCCGCTGATTGTCGCCAGAGCTATCGAACTTGTGGCTGGACTTTCGCAACGACCGGCTCTGAAGTCGGCGGCACGCCATGCTCCCACTCTTCGTCGGACATCCTGAGTATCTTCAGGCCAACGTAGCCGAGGCCCGCAAATAACAACCCAGACGAAACGGTGAAGTTAATGCCCGGCGGGACGACGCTTGAAGGCACTAAATCTGCAGCAATCCCGATAACCAACACGACCGGCACCCACACCGGCGCCACCTTCTCGCGCCAGAGCGCAACGCCCAGCAGCGCCATCCCGAGGAAGCCCAGCAGGACGGGCATACTCTGGATGGTGGCGCCCACGTACTCGAGAGCACGCTCGGAGACGGCGACCGCCTGCTGGATGTCGAGCGACTCGGCCAGGCTCAGATCCTGAAAGTTCGAGACAAGCAAGCCAGGGAGCGTCACCCAGCCCCACACAGCGAGTACTCCGGCTATGTTGGCGAGGACGACGGCGCGGTGCTTGACCAGGTGGATCATCCCGAAGACGCCCACCGCCGTCAGCAGGAAGCCGAAGTAGAAGAGGACCGCGCTGACCTGCCACCGAGCGGGATTCTCGCTTAAAGATTGCAGGTAGCCGGCCGATGTCTCAGTCCCCTCCCACGGCGAGACCAGCCCCCCAACTATCGTCACCAGCGGTCCCGCGATCAGGCACAGCCCCAGCGCGGTGCGGCGGAAGTTATTGGCGTCGTTGATCTTGAGCATCTTTGCGCTTCCTTTCCCTTTCGTGGATCTTTGAGTGCAATGTCGGCCTGCCCCGTACGCTACCCCGGCCGTATCTCGAACAACGGCGAGTCCGGCAGAGGAGGCAACTCGGCGAATGTGGGGAGATCCGGATCCATGTGATCCCACGGCTGGACGCGCTTTGTGTATATGTTCGCCGCCGGAGCGTGCCAACTCGGGTCGTCGAGGCTTCCGGCGTGGATGAGGACGATCATGGGCCTGTGATCTTCCCTGGCGAAAACCTGAGAGCCGCATTCGGGACAGAATCCTCGCTGCAAAAAGTAGCCGCTGTCCGCCTTCACGTAGTGGAATTTAGGTTCGCCTTTCAGAAGCTCGAAATCCGCTTTCGGCACTATGAGGACCGAGGCGAAGGCTCCGCCGCCGGCTCGCTGGCAATCGAGGCAGTGGCAGTTGAAGGACAACACCGGCCGCGCGGAACATTCGTACCGGACTCCACCGCACGCGCATCCGCCGGAATACGAATCCCCGTTCTTTCGTTCGGACATGACCTCCTCGCTCTCTTTCGTGTCTCTCATACGAGGCAGCATAAACACCGGCACTTAGCCGACCCTTAGCCGAAAGGTCTCGAAGCGTGGGTGGAATCACTCATTTTTCGTGAGATCGTGAGGTCGGGTTTTCTCGACTCACGAAGCGGAGCGTCAGCGACGCGCCTCACGATCTCACGCCTCTCAGAGATTCCGTTGCTCCGCCACCCATGCGGCGATCCGGGCGCGGGAGCGAAAGCCGAGCTTGCGAAGGATTTTGGCGACGTGGTTTTCGACCGTTCGCTCGGAGATGGAGAACTCTTCGGCGATCCGGCGGTTCGTGAAGCCGCGAGCGACGAGGAGCGCGACTTCCCGCTCTCGGCGGGTGAGGGAGTTCGTCGGTTCTTCGGTCGGTGGGCGGAGTATATCTTCTTCCGAGAGCGCGTACTCGATGACGGCTTCCGTCGAGAGGGTTCTTCCTTCGGCGAGCGCGGCTTTCCACGTTTCGTCTCCGAGGGCGGCGCGGACGGCTTTGGCGGCTCGGTCGTAGTCCGGCTGGTAGAAATTCTGGACGGTGGCGCCCACCGCTTCGCGCAAAACCTCTCCCGCCCCGAAGAGCCGCGCCGACCTTTCGTGGTTCCCGAGCGCGGCGGAGGAGATCGCGAGTGTCTCCACGGCGCGCGCGACGAACCACTTCTCCCGGACGTTTCGGAGCGCGCGGATGCCCTCTTTGAAAAGCTCCATCGCCTTTTCGTGGTTGCCTTCTCGAAGCTCCATGTACCCGAGGTGCCGGAACGGAAGGGAGAGGAGCCAGTCGTCGCCGATCTCCCGACAGACCTTTATGCACTCTTCGAGGACGGGGCGGGCCGTTTCGTGGTCTCTTTGGGTGTGGGCGGCGAGGCCGAGGTTGGCGAGCACGATGGCGAGGTCGAAGCCGTCTCCTTCTCTTCGCGCTATCTCCACGCTCTCTTCGGCGAGGGAGCGGGC
>JBOHBL010001029.1:0-1531 GCA_050698295.1 Rubrobacteraceae bacterium
GGTCGGGTGTGTACGTGCGCAACGGCCAGGAGCGCATCGTGCTCTCCAACCCCAACCACGACGAACTCGAGCCTGGCACTATCCTGGATCTCCTGGAAGCCAGGTTGCTCATCGAGCCGCACCTGGCGGGATCCGCCGCCGGAAAAGTGGACGAGTCGCAACTCGCCGAACTCCAGCGGCTCCTGGGCGAAGCCGAGCGACGCCTGGCCGACAGCGACCAGCTTCTGCATGAGGCGAATATGAGCTTCCACCGCGCTATCGCCGGCTTCTCCGGCAACTTCGTCCTGGCTCAGATCATCGAGTCGCTTATCGAGCTGTACTCGTTCGAGCAGCTCGCGATCATGTCCTTCTACAACGACCGGCCCCAGGACCACGAGGAGCACCTGGAGATCCTCTCCGCCATCCGCGACAGAGACGCCGTCCGGGCCCGGGATCTGATGCACCGCCACATCCTGGGCGTGAGATCCGTCGTGGAAACCCGCCTCGTTGACAGCGGCTTCGACGCATAGACGTATGGACACAGACACGACAGAGGGGAGACGGACATGGGCAAGGCGCTGAGCAGGCGCGATTTCCTGAAGCTGAGCGGAGCCGGGCTCGCCGGAGGCGCTTTGCTGGGGGCCGCGGGATGTGGCGGAGGGGGGGCGGAATCCAACGAACTCACCGTTACTTTCGGGCCGGATCCCGCCGGGGCTCTTCAGAAGGTGATCGACCAGTTCAACCAGGCGAACGAAGGCGGGATCCAGGCGAAGTACCGCCAGATGCCCGCGGACAGCTCGCAGTATCGGGACCAAATAACCACCGAACTCCAGGCCGGAGGCGGAGATACGGACGTGATCATCGCGGACAGCGTCTGGGTCGCGCAGTTCGCGGCAAACGGCTGGATATCGGACCTCTCCAACCGCTTCGCCGAAGCCTCGCGCAGCAACTACCTGGAAGCAACCATCGAAGCCAGCACATTCGAGGACAGGGTCTATGGCGTCCCTCAGTACGCCAGCCTGGCCATGCTCTACTACCGCAAAGACCTCCTGAAGCAGAGCGGGTTCGATGAGCCGCCCGAGACGTGGGACGAGCTCAAGGAACAAGCCGAGCAGGTCATGCGGGACTCCGACACCGAGTTCGGGTTCGTCTTCCAGGGCGGGAACTATGAAGGCGGCGTCGTCAACGGCCTTGAGTACATCTGGAACGCCGGCGGGGACGTCCTCGACGGCGACACAGTAGTCATCGACAGTCCCGAGTCGGTCGAAGGCCTCGAGATAGAGCGGAGCATGGTGGAAGACGGCATAGCGTCCGAGGCCGTCAGCAACTACAAGGAGCAGGACGCCCAGATAGCCTTTCTGAACGGCGACGCCGTGTTCTGCCGCAACTACTCCTATATGTACACGCTCTCTTCGGACCCCTCGGAGTCCGAGGTAGAGCCGGAGCAGATAGGCGTATCCTCCATCCCGGTGGCCTCCGAGGGGGATCGAAGCTATAGCGGGTTCGGGTTGTGGACCTCGCTGATCAACGGCAGCTCGCAGCTCCAGGACGC
>JBOHBL010001030.1:0-1195 GCA_050698295.1 Rubrobacteraceae bacterium
GAGGCGGGGTGAGATCGAACGCTTGAGGAAGGAGATCTCCCGCGTCGAAGGCGAGATCTTCCGCGCCGAAAAGAAGCTCGCCAACGAGAAGTTCGTCGAGCGAGCGCCGGAAAACGTCGTCGCCGACGAGCGCGAGAAGCTGGAAACGAACACGCGCATGCTGGAAACGCTGCGCGAGCGACTCGAAGAATATCTTTAGGGGAGAGACAACACTCAGGCCGCGCCGGGCGTTTTCGAGCGTCACGCGAGAGCTCGACCGCCGACGCTTCGTGACGATGGGTTTCGAGCGCATCGAGGAACTGCTTCGTCTGCTCGGACGCCCGGAGCGCGTCCTCCGCGTCGTCCAGGTCGTCGGCACCAACGGCAAAGGCACGACCTCCGTCGCCCTCTCCGCCGCGCTGGAGGAAGCCGGGGAGTCCGCGGGCACTTACCTCTCTCCCCACCTCCTCTCCTACACCGAGCGCGTGATGCTCCACACGTCTCAGGTCTCAGAGGAGGAGTTTGCCTCCGGGATGGGGAAGGCTCTCGACCTCGCCGACGAGAACGAAGTGGAAGCTTCGCAGTTCGAGCTTTTAACCGCGGGCGCGTTGAAGATGTTCCGGGACGCGGGAGTGCGGTGGGCCGTCATGGAGGCCGGACTCGGGGCGCGTCACGACGCGACGACCGCCGCGGGGCCGGAAGCGGTGATCCTGACAAACGTCTCGCTCGACCACACCGAGTACCTCGGCGAGACCGTCGAGGAGATCACACGCGAAAAACTCGCCGGATTGCCTCGCGGCGGAACCCTGATCCTCGGCACGAACGACCCGCGCGTGATCGAGATCGCCCACGAGGAGCGCGAAATCAAAGACGCCCGCCTCGTCGAGCTTGCCGCCTCCGAGAGGAGTCTCTCGAACGGCGATCTCGCCGGACTCCCGCTCTACGCCGCGAAGGATACGCTCCTCGGCTTCGAGGCCGCGGAAGTCCTTTTGGGTCGAATCCTGAGTTCGGACGTCCTCGAACGAGTGGCGGGCCGGGTGGCGGGGGCGCTTCCGGGGCGTTTCGAGACCCGTGAGGTCGAAGGGGTGCCGGTCGTCATAGACGGTGGGCACAACCCCGAAGGAGTCAAGGCCGCGGTCGAAGCCGTCAGAGGAGTGCACAAAGACCGGCCCATAGGGATCGTTTTCGGGGTGTTGCGGGACAAGGACAGACGAAG
>JBOHBL010001031.1:0-2210 GCA_050698295.1 Rubrobacteraceae bacterium
CCTGTCCGTCGCGCTCGATCGGGACGCCGCCGGCGAAGATCACGACGCGAGAGTTGCTGGTCGTGTGGATGCCGAAGAGCGGCTGTCCCGGCTGCGCCTGCGTCGACAGATCCTGTGTGGTCATCTCGAAAGAGGTCGAGGTGTAAGTCTTGTCTATGGAGATCTCGATGCTCCCGAGCCAGGCGCCGTCCATCCGGGAGAAGTCCTTGAGGTTCCTCCCGACGTCGTACACCGCGATGTTCATCGGCTGTCCGATCTCCCACGCCTTCTCCTCGGCGGCTGAGACGACCCTTCGCGCGTCTTCGAGTGTGATCATATTTCCTCCTTCTCTGTTGCCTCCGGCCAGTCCTTCGAACGTTCCTTCATGCACTCCGTCGCAACCAGCTCTCCCGGACAGCCCACACTACTCTGTTTCCATACCCGATCGGTTGGCGTGGCAATCAGGCATTACTTATCAATGGTCGTCGATTATTCGGTGATCATGGACGCTGAAAAGGGGCCGGTGAGGTTTCTGGTCGTTCGGACATCCAGGCCTCACCACGCCGACGCCCACGATCCGTCTCCTGCATCGTTCAACCCTGGATCATCCGCGCCGCGACGAGGGCGGCGAACACCGCCAGGGCCAGCCAGAGGACGACGATGACGGCGGCGGCCGCCCGGCTCACGGGCGTCTCGCCCCTCTCTTCCATCTTCCGCGCCATCAGCCGGCTCTCGGAGAGCACGTCCTCGGGGATCATCCGCACCGCGAGGGCCACGCCCAGGGGGACCACGATGAGGTCGTCCAGGTAGCCGAGGACCGGTATGAAGTCCGGGATGAGGTCTATGGGGCTGAAGGCTAAGCCGACCACCAGAACAGCGAACAGCTTGGCGTACCAGGGCATTCACAGATCCCTGTAGGCCAAATACAGAGCGTAGGTCTCGGACTTCAGCCGCCCGGCCCACCGCTTCCACTCCTCCAGTTTCACCACTACCACGTCCTCTACGACGATCCGGCCGAGCCGTGGTCGGCGGCCTCATAGACGGAGGCCGCGAACGCCTGCAAATCCTCCCGGCATGCCGCGATCTCCTGCTCGACTTCGCCAAAGAGCGGCGCGCCGAAGCGGTCGCGGGCCCGGATCTTGCCTACCCACGCCTCCAACTTGGCAAGGTCCTCCTCGTTCTCCTCCAGCTCGGCGAAGGTGAGATTGCCGGCGCCACGCTCCTTGTCCAACTCGGCGTGGAAATCGCGGCAACGTCCCAAAACCTCCGAGTACTCGGCGTCGCGCGCCTCGTCGAAGATCTTCTCCACCTCCCCCCGATCTCCCACCGAAGCGCCCCGAAAAAGGTGCGCCGTGCCCCCAACTTCCCGGATCTCCCGCTCCACGCCGCGCATCGTCCGCTCCCCGCCGGGATCCTCCGGCAGAGTCGCCACCCCATTCTGCAGGTAGACCGCCCCGGCAGCCTTCAGTTTTCTCCAAACGCTCGCCCGGTAGCGGCTCGGCTCCGAAGGCAGCTTGTAGACCAGCACAAACCACCTCCGCTCGCCTTCTCTTTCATCATTCATCACATTGCAAGTATAATAGCGGTTACATTTCGAAGCGTAAGGCAAAGATATTCGGCGAGGGCGCGAGCCAGGCCCCGCTAGCTTCGAGTGTCTAGCCAGGCGTGAGCGCCCGGCGGTGGACCGAGTATCTCTACCGCGTACTCTTTCGCTGCGGCCCCGATCTTTTCCATGTCGAGCGGGGCTTCCGGTGGAATGCTCCGTGTTTGTGTCGGATCGCTTATGGCGCGGTAGAAGAGTTCGTGCTGGTGGGTGGTGATGACGAGGTACCGCGCGGTTTCGGAGTCTACCTGGAAGGCATGCACGACTCCTCCGGGGGCGTGGACGAACGAGCCGGCGGACGCCGGTATGGGCTGGCCGTCTTCGAGGTAGAAGGTGAGATCCCCTTCCATGACGTAGAACGTCTCGTCGTCCTCCCGATGGGCGTGGAGCGGCGTAGCCACCCCTCCGGGGGACAACATCTCGATGAGCGAGAACCGTCCGCCGGTCTGCTCGGCGGAGGCCTTGATGGTCACGAGGCTTCCGAAGCCCCGGAACGTCTCCCCGTCTTCGGAGCCTAGCGCGTAGGGGATTGGGCTTGCGTTCATGCCGATCTCCTTTCCATTTACCTTCGATGTGTTCTGCGAAGTTCGCGAACCCTTATTGAAGGAGCCTGTGGTCAGTACTCCGT
>JBOHBL010001032.1:0-1656 GCA_050698295.1 Rubrobacteraceae bacterium
GTGAGACCGACCCATAATAGTTGCTCAAAGCCTTAGTCTTCAAAAGAAGGTTAAGGTTTCGGAGGCCGAAGAACGAGCCCGCGGTCTCGAAGTCGCGTTCGACGAACTCGCTGCGTCCGAGGCGGTATCTGAGGCAGGAGTCCGCGAGGAAGCGGTAGAAACGGGGAGTCACGCCCGGTTCGATGCGTTCGAGTTCTCTGATGAGCTCCGGGAGCGAACGGTGGATCTTCAATACATCCCCGTCGCCGAAATTGACCCTGTAGTTCGAGGTTATGGGTGTGAGGTTCACGTAATCCGAGAGGTCGCGTCCGGCGAAAGAAAACAGCTCTCTGTACGTATCGGTCATTAGGAGGAGGGAGGGGCCGGTATCGAAGGTGAAGCCTTCGGCTGTGAGGCGGTTCATGCGTCCGCCGGGGGTCGAGGTCTTCTCGAAGAGTTCGACGGAGAAGCCGAGGCGTTGGAGTCGTATCGCCGCGGCCAGCCCGCCCATTCCGGCTCCGACGACCGCTATCTTTTTCTTCGCCGCTGTGCTCAGGAGTCCGTCTCCTCCCGGAGAGATAGAGTATCTTTGGGTATACGCCGCTGATGCTAACAGAGTTCACCGCTGCGGCGGGTGATACTGAATCCGGGTGAGAAGTTCCATACTCGGCGGGAGTACGGGAATCGGGAGGTCGCGTCGCTTTGTGGAGACGTAGCATGCTACGTCTCCACGGGAGTCGGGGAAAAGACGAATGCGGCTCCGGGAAGGAATTGACCGGATTCGGCATTACAAGGCTTCGGGCGTCAGGAAATACTGTTTCGGACAGAGGGGGTCACAGATCAAAACTTCGCCGGAGAGATGGCAACCTTTATGGATTCCGCTCACGCTTCGCGCTCCATCGATATGAAGGGATGTCTCGCGCCGTTGGTTTGTTGGATGAACCTCCCGGCTTTCGCGAAGCCAGCGCGCTCGTAGACTTTGATCGCTCGCTCGTTGAACTCCGCGACGGAGAGTCGGAAGGAGGCCAGCGAGAATCGTCTTCTCGCGAACGCAAGTCCAGCTTCGAGAAATCCCAGGCCAAGACCCTTGCCGGTCAGGTCCGGCCTGAGTCCGAGGCCGACGTCGATAGCGTCGCCGGAGTGGTCGCCGCCGGGGACCTGCGCTTCCGCGCCGAAGCAGAAATATCCGATCAACTCTCCGTTCGAGATCACCGAAAAATAGTCCTTTCGCTTCGCCGGGTCGAGCAACTCGTCGAGGTCTTCGGGGTTGTTCACCACGTCGTAGAAGTCATAAGGAGGATCGTAACGCCAGGAGGCGACCTCATGGGCTTCTTTTTCGGTCATCGGTTCGAAGGCGTAGCGCATCACCGACGCATTGTAAAGCAATTTGCGAAAGCACTTGAGCTTTTGCAAATTGCGCTATTAGCGGTTAGCAGTTAGCAAAAACGAAAAGCTAAAAGCTCTGAGGGCTGAAAGCCAACGTCGCAGTTTTCGGAAGGGCGCGGCCTTTTCGAGAACCGCTCTATATGGCCTGAAGCGCGACGGAGGGAGCGCCGGGGTGGCGCCCCTTCCGCATCGACGCCGCGCGGGGCTCGGGGGCTCGAGAACCTCACCCGCGGCGGAGTCGTCAACCTAGCACTTGGCGGCGCAGAGGTTGTTCGGCGATCCGCAGCAGCC
>JBOHBL010001033.1:0-3914 GCA_050698295.1 Rubrobacteraceae bacterium
GAACGCTCGCGGCGTCTTCCATGCGGGCGAGGCGTGGGATAAGGTGGGTGCGGGCCATCCGCATCTCCTTGTGGTGGGGAGTCGGATGGCCCCTTTTCTACCCTCAAACCTCGCAACACTCATCTAGAGACATAGCATGCGCTAGAGACGTAGCATGCTACGTCTCTACGGGGAAGGTGGAGCTTGGATGCGTGATCCTTTAGTCGAACTTCGTATGAAAGCTATCTCAGGTCCATCGAGACGTGTTCCGCGCCGTCCTGCCAGCGGAACCCTTCCGGCAGGTCGAGGGCGCGCAGCAGGTTGAGCATCTGGCGGTTCTCGTGCAGGACGAGCGCATAGAGATGCCGGATGCCCCTCTCCCTTGCGGCGTCTATGAGGTGTTTGGTCATCCCGAGGCCGAGTCCCCTGCCCTGGAATTTGTCCTCGACGAGCGCGGCGTATTCGGCGGCGGCGTCCGTGCCTTTCTCACGGTCGTAGCGCACGACGGCGACGATCTCGTCCTCCGGGTCGAGGGCGACGAGCGCGAAACGGTCTTTTCCATCAACCTCGGCGAAGTGGCGCGCCTGCTCATCACTCAACTCCTTCATCGGCCCGAAGTAGCGAAGATATACGGTCCTCTGGCTCAAACGACCCACGAGCCGCTGGAGAGCCGGGGCGTCCTTTGGCCGGATCTCCCGTACCCTCACGCAAGTCCCGTCCCGTAACACCAACGTCTCTCGCGTATGTGTAGATCGCATATAGAGATATGTTACCGCGTCGCGGCCTCTCCGTGGACGCGGTGAGGTTAAATCTGGTTGAAGTTTTTACAGGTCGCCGCGGTTTTCGGACTTTGGGAACTTCACGAGTTCGAGGAATTGATCCCTCTCGACTTCGAGGTATCGGGCGGCTTTTTCGGGGGTGAGAGCGCCGGTCATGGCTTTGGTGAGGTGGTCTCTCGTGGTCTGGAGGAGTTCGAGGGCGTGTTCGTGGTCTTCTTCGAGGGAGCCGGTCCAGTTCTCGTTAGATTCCTCGACCGCTTCCTCGAAAGTTTTGCCTTCGAGAACGAGGGCGGCGAGTTCGATGGCGCGGTACGTCGAGGGCGCGAGGCGGCGCTGAGGAGAGACGAGGCCAACGGTCGTGTTCAGGCTCACGGCGTAGCGAAGAAGTTCGGCGACGCGCTTCGCCTCTTCTTCGGTGACGCGGAGTTCGACCTGATGCGTCTTGCTCTTCTCTTTACCCATAAAATACGTTCCCCCATAAAATCGCGGTGGATGCTCGGTTCCATTCTAACCGTCTCACACCCGAGCTTCTATCTCACGCATCAGCCGGGACGCAGGCTTCTTCGAGCAACTCGACCTGGGAAATACAGGGAGTGGGGAGATAGGGAAAAGAAAAACTACTCCCGACTCACGAAGCGACCTCCCGACTCCCGGTCTTTCTATGTCGCCGCCGGACGCGGAGCGAAGGCCCGGTGGCCGGTTATGGCCTGACCCACGATGAGCGTGTTCACGTCGTGCGTTCCCTCGTACGTGTACACGCCTTCGATGTCGGCCATGTGTTCCATCACCCGGTAGTCGAGGAGGACGCCGTTGCCGCCGAGGACCTCGCGGGCGAGGGCGGCTATTTCGCGGGCTTTCGCGACGTTGTTCATCTTGAACATCGAGACGAGCGGGGCGTCGAATTCTCCGGCGTCTTTCAGGCGAGCTATGTGGATGGCGAGGAGCTGCATCTGGGAGATTTCGTTGACCATCCGCACGAGCTTTTGCTGGATGAGCTGAAACGAGGCAAGGGGATGTCCGAACTGCTCGCGCTCCTTCGTGTATGCGAGCGCGGTTTCGTAGCAGTCCGTCGCCTGTCCGAGACCGTCCCACCCGACGCCGTAACGCGAGTGCGTGAGGATCGAGAGCGTCGAACCGAGACCCGTCGCCTTCGGCAGCCGGTTTTCTTCGGAGACGAAGCAGTCTTTCATGCGGATGTGAGTCTGCCAGGCGGAGCGTTGAGAGCCTTTTCTCGGAAGCACGTCGGCCTGGAAACCGTCGGCTTCGGCGCCGCCTTCGACGAGGAAGCCGGATATTTCGCCGTCCCCGGTCCTGGCCCATATGACGGCCACGTCACAGAAGGAGGCGTTCCCGATCCAACGCTTCTCCCCGTCGAGGACGTAGCCTCCGTCGGTTTTTCTGGCGATGGTTTTCATCGAAGACGGGTCGCTCCCGGCATCCGGCTCGGTGAGTCCGAAACAGCCGATTTTTTCGCACTTCGCCATCCGGGGGAGCCATTTTTGTTTTTGCTCTTCGCTTCCGAGTTCGTGGATGGCGGTCATGGACAGCCCCGACTGGACGTGGAGGAAGGTCGCGAGCGAGCCGGAACCGCGGGCGACCTCGGCTATGGCGAGCCCGTAGGCGACGTTGTTCCACCCGGCGCAACCGTACTCCTCCCCGAAGACGCCGCCCATCACCCCGGTCTCGCCGAGCTTCGGCAACACCTCGAAGGGGAACTCCGCCCGGTCCCATCTCTCGGCGGCGTTCGGAATGACGTGCTCGTCCACGAAGGCGCGCACCCCGTCCCGAACCCCTTTTTCTTCTTCCGAAAGCAGGACATCCGACCTCACGAAATCCGCTCGTCGCGTCTCCCGCCTCGTCTCTTCCGGCGTGGTGGTCATGCTCTCCTCCTCGCTCTTTTGCAAATGCCGACCCTCCCAACCAGCATAGGCCGCAACTCTCTCGCGGTCAATGCGACGTGATAACGTTCACGCCCGAAGCCATGCCCCGTTTGAGATAATCTTCCACTTGCACTTAAGTGTATACTGCACTTAGCTATTAGAATGAGAGGCGGTGGCGCGTGCCGGTTGCCATCATCAATGGGACGAGCATGGATTACGACGTGCGGGGGGAGGGGCCTGCGCTGGTGTTGATCTCTGGTCTTGGTTTCGGGCGGTGGGGGTGGTTCAGGCAGGTGCCTGCGTTTGCGCGGCATTTCAGGGTCGTTACCTTTGATGCGCGGGGCGAGCGGGATCTGAGCGGGGGCGTCGCGGATCTCGCTCTGGACGTGGTGGGGTTGCTGGACCATCTCGGCATAAAGAAGGCGCACGTTCTGGGGACTTCGCTCGGCGGTTTCGTGGCGCAGGAGCTGGCATTGTTTCGTCCGGACCTCGTGGATCGGCTGGTCCTCGTCTGCACGAGCCTCGGGAGAGGGGGGCCGGAGACGATGTCTTTCGGATCTCTGGCGGACATGCTCGGGTGGGGCTCCTTCAGTCCGGAGGGGTCCGTCCGAAGAGGTTTGGAAACCGCCACCTCGGAGAGGTATCGGGCGGAGCGTCCCGAAGAGTTCGAGAAAATAATGCGCTGGCGGATCGCGGACTCCCCCTCTCCGACCTCGTACCGCGAGCAAATACAGGCCGGCGCCCGCTTCGACATCTCCGGCGAAGTCGAGCAAATAAACGCTCCGACGCTCGTCATCCACGGCGCCGAAGACCGCTACGTGCCGGTCGCGAACGCGATAGCCCTCGCCGAAGCATTGCCGGAGGCGAAACTGCGCGTCCTCGAAGGCGCGGGGCACCTCGTCTTCATCGAGCGGTTCGCCGACGTGAACCGGGAAGTCGTCACCTTCCTCAAGCCTCGCGCGTCCAGGAAGCGACGGGAGCCGAAAAAGCGGGAGAGGCTCATGGGGTCTCTCGCCGGGTGCGCCGGCGTGGTGTCGAGGACCGGAAAAAGGCTCTCGTCTCTGCTCAAGCCCGGGTCTTCGGATTGATGCGGGGACACAGCCAACCGGCATCGGGAATCGAGGGAGTAAAGCTCTCCTTCTCCGGGCAATTATGTTTTCGGACGGAGCGGCGAAGTATCGTCGAATGGCTTACCGTTCCGCGTTAGAATGCGAGTGGTATTACGAGGAAAGGGGATCCCATGAGCGAAGACAGGCCGGGAGGCGCCGGGCAAATG
>JBOHBL010001034.1:0-4296 GCA_050698295.1 Rubrobacteraceae bacterium
GTGTAGCGCCACATGTTCGTAAAGACCTGCGCCGCGGTGTCCGGGTAGTCGAAGGTCGGGATGCCCGCTCCGTTGAGGATGGAGGTCCCGGCGGCGACCTCCGGGCCGCCCATCCAGCTCGCCAGCACCGGCTTTCCGGTCGAGCGGACGTACGGGGCGAGAGCCTCGGCGGTCGCGGTGGGGTCGGTCATGTCCTGGGGCGTCAGCACGACGAGGAGGCCGTCGCTTTCGGGGTCGGCGGCGGCGGTTTCGAGCGTCTTCGCGTAGCGTTGCGGGTCGGCGTCGCCGAGGATGTCTATCGGATTGTTGCGGCTCCAGGGGGCGGGGAGGAAGCCGTTCAGAGTCTCCATTGTCTCGGATGACATCTCCGAAAGTTCTCCGCCGTTGCCGATCAGGGCGTCGGTGGCGAGGACGCCGGGGCCTCCGGCGTTCGTGACGACGGTGAGGCGCGGTCCTTTGGGGCGCGGCTGCTTGGAGAGGACCTCGGCCATGTTGAAGAGCTCGGAGATGGTGTCCACCCGAAGCACTCCGCTTCGCCGGAAGGCCGCGTCCAGCACTTCGTCCGAGCCCGTGAGGGAGCCGGTGTGGGAGGCGGCGGCCCGGCTGGCGGCTTCGGTGCGGCCCGGTTTTATGACGATGATGGGCTTGGTCAGGGCGACCTCTCTCGCCGCTGAGAGGAAGGACCTCGCGTCGCCGATGGACTCCATGTAGACGACTATGGACTGGGTTTTCGGGTCGTCTCCGAGGTAGTAGATCAAGTCTCCCCACCCCACGTCCATCATCGAGCCGACGGAGACAAACGCCGAGAACCCGACGTTCTCCCGAAAGCTCCGGTCGAGTATCGCCGTGAGCAAGGCTCCGCTCTGACTCAAAAACCCGACGCTGCCGGGGTTTGCCATCGCCCCCGCGAAGGTCGCGTTGAGGCCGGTGTTCGGGTTCATCACCCCGAGGCAGTTGGGGCCGATGACCCTCATGCGTCCCCGCCGCGCTTCTGCGAGGATTTCCTCTTCGAGCTTCGCGCCTTCGGGGCCGGTCTCCTTGAAACCGGCGGAGATGACGACCGCGCCCGGAACCCCGGCTTCGGCGCATTCGCGGATGATGCCCGGAACGCTCGGGGCGGGGGAGACGATGATCGCGAGGTCGATGTCGGCGGGGACCTCGGCCACGCTCGGGTACGTTTTTATGCCGAGCACGTTCGGTCGTTTCGGGTTCACCGGGAAGACCGTTCCCCCGAACGGGTTGGAGATGAGGTTCCACATGATCGTGCGCCCCACGCTCCCGACGCGCTCCGAAGCCCCGACGACGGCGACGTTTTCGGGTTTGAAGACAGCGTCGAGCGGTTGCCGCTCGTAGCCGAGCACGTCGTGGGCGGGATCGGTGTTCTTGAATCTCTTCATCCGGGTCTCCTTCGCTCCGTGTGTTTTATTGATAACACGTGCCGACGCCGTCCCGAGTGATAGTTGCCACCGGCGGAAGGACCTTCGTCCTCCCCGAAAATGGCCGTAGCGCAAAAGTCCCGATAGCTATATGATGCAACCGGTATCGTATTTACGAAACCCCGCCGTGTGAGAAGCGTGAAAGAGGGAGACTTTGAACCCTTCGACCAAAGCGAAACGCCTCGCTGGCGTAGTGGGCGTCGTGTTGCTCACAACCGTGATGTCCATCTCGACGGGATGGGCGGAAACGGCGAGCGAGGATCAGTACGAGAACGGGGATCAGAGCGCCGGGCGGCAGGACGGCTCGCTCCGGGGAGAAACCGCGACGATCATCCTGGATGACGCCGGCGAGGTCGAAAGCATAGACATAGCTTTCGCCTGCGAAGCGGGCGAGAGCATCGAGGTCGCGCCGGACGCGAGCGTGACCCTGGAGGACTCCGCAGGTGAAGAGTTCACCTACACCAACGGAGAGGACATCCAAATCTCCGGGAGCGGTGAGGGCATCTCCATCGAGTCGGTGTCGGGCGACGCGCTCGAAGCCACTTCCGGCGACGGAGATCCCGAAGGCGCGGCCACCGTCTCCGACTCGTCGGGAATATCCTGCGGCGCGGACTCCGGAGATGATGCCGACGACGGGCGGTTGAGTTGTCCGACCGGGCAGACCGCGACGGACATAGTGGGCTTCAGCGACTCCGTCACGGACCTGGTGGAGTTCGATACGGAGACCTTCACGACTTCGGGGAGTTCTTTCGAGGTTCGCTACCAGGCCACCTCCACCGGAGCGGATACGGACAGGGTCCGGTTCGAGGCCGCGCTTCAGAACGAAAGCGGCGAGGACACGGGAGAAAGCTTCACTCTCCCCGAAGGGGAGGACTCGGATCGCGCCACCAGCGCAGTGAACCTCCCCGCCGGGACATACATGTTCCGGGTGGTCGCGGAGAACGCGCAGTACGACATCACCGTCTCCGAGTGCGGGAGCGAGAGTTCCGGTGACCCGAGCGACGACGTTATCGACGATACGGTCCCCGACAAAGTCCTCATCAACACGGGCGGCGTGTCGCTGTTCGGAACGGCTTTGGGGGTGGCGTTCGTCTGCGCCGGGGCGGCGCTGCTCCTTTCGAGGCGCGTTGGGGGAGGACGACCTTGATCGGGGAGGAGAGGGAATGACGTGTAAGTTCAGAGGCTTCGAGCTGCTGTTGGCCGGGACTCTGGCGGGTCTCATCGCCCTCGCGGCTGCCGTTCCGGCGATGGCGCAGGCGACCGCGACCGCCGGGAACGTGAACTTCCAGTCGCAGGTCTGCGTCCAGGTCGCACAGCAGTACGCCGCCGGAGCGAACAACAACACCGGCGGAGGCGGCGCGGCCGCCATCGCCCAGTTCCTCGACATCTCCCAGAGCGCGGTCAACAACTGTATCCAGGGAGGCGGCACCGGCGGCGATGCCGATGGCGGTACCGGCGGTGATGCGAACACGGAAGGCGATCCGGACGCTCTGGCGCAGGACGAGGAGGAAGGACCGCTGGCCGGGGGAACGGCGAGGGGCTTCGACGAGCTGGTCAAGGAGGATGTCATAGGAAATCTCCCCGACGGCGCCCCGATCTTCGGAATAGACCAGATCCTCGTGGAGACCGAGAACTGCGAGCTCACCGGCGACGGCGACGACCTGACCCTCACGCTCAACGATCAGGGCGTGCCGTTCAGGCTGATAGACGGCCAGAACGTGGACATCACCCTGGAAAACGGAACCCTGACCGCGAACGGCAGGGAAACCCTCGGAGGGTTGGCGGCGGACTTCAACGGAGGGGATTCCGACAACCCCGACAGAGTCATCCTGCCGATACCCGTCGATCCCGAAAACGACGACTTCGACGAAAACGCGCCCAACGACACGTTCCCGATCATCAGCTCGGTCGGAGTGGGCGGCGAAGGGTGCATGGCGGTCGGACAGGACGACGACCAGAACGACAGCGGCGACCGGAACTCCGACGACCAGACCAACAGCGACGACCAGACGAGCGACGGTGACCCATCGGAAGGCGTCCTGGCCGATACGGTTCCCGACAAAGTCCTCGTCAACACGGGCGGCGTCCCGCTCTCCGTCGTGGCCGGGATTGCTTTGATCCTCGCCGGAGCGGGCGCGATGCTCCTGCTCGCGGTCCTCCGGCGCGAGAGATAACCCGCGCTTTTCCGAGATCTCCGGCAACCCGGTGTGGAACGGCGGTTGCCGTTGGTTTATGATGCGGGCATGGGTAGAGCAGAATAACGGCGCGAGGAGACACGAATGGAACACGGAGTGAACAAGCTGAAGGCTGTCCTGGCCGGTCTGGTGGCGAGCCTGATGGTGTGCGCGATGGCCGCGCCGGCGATGGCGCAGGCGACCGCGACCGCCGGAAACGTGAACTTCCAGTATCAGTTCTGCCCGCAGGTCATACAGCAGTACGCCGCCGGCGTGAACAGCAACTCCGGCGGAGGCATCGCCGCCGCCATCGCCCAGGATCTGGGCATCTCCCAGGACGCGGTCAACGCCTGCATCCAGGGAGAAGTGCCGGCCCCCGTGACCGCGCCAGATGACGGCGACAATGGCGGTGACCCCGGAACAACCGATGACGACGACAATGGTGATGACCCCGGAACGACGGGCGAGGATCGAGATGTCGATGAGAACGGTGTCCTGACCGCCACTATTCCGGACAAGGTCCTTGCCGCGACGGGTGGGGAGGTCGCTGCCGCGCCTTCTCTGGTCTCCGCGTCTTCGATTCTTATGTCGGGTGGGGCGTTGCTCGTGATCTCCGGCATGATGGCCTTCTGGTTCGGCAACCGGCGCGGGTAGATGCCGGAGAGGGATCCACTTTTCAGGGCGGG
>JBOHBL010001035.1:0-8462 GCA_050698295.1 Rubrobacteraceae bacterium
GGAGAAGAGAGATGGCTTTCAAACCGGCCCCGGTTCGCCGGGCGCGAGAGCAGGTAGTGGTTCAGTTGAGGGAGGCCATTCTGTCGGGGACGTTTGCGAGCGGCGACAGGTTGCCGAGCGAGCTGGAGTTGGCGGAGAGTTTCGGGGTGAGTCGGACGACCATTCGCGAGGCATTGGGGGGGCTTGCTTCGGCGGGTATGATCCGAAAGGTGCCAGGCGCGCATGGCGGGAGCTTCGTCAGGGTCGTCAACCACGAGTCGTTGGGGCTCTCGCTCGGGGAGTCCATAGAGAACACACTCAAGTTCGGGAGCATCGACTTCGAGGAGATCAACCACGTCCGCAGGTTGCTTGAGGTCCCTTCGGCGCGGTCGGCGGCGCTACGGCGAACCGAGGCGGACATAGAGACCTTGAGAGGGATCATCGACCGGCAGAAGACCACCACCCTCGACGACCCCGAGCTGGCGATCCTCGACTCCAGCTTCCACACGACTATCGCGGAGGCTTCCAGGAACCGGGTGTTGGCCTCGTTCGTCTTCGCGCTGCACAGCGTCATCCGACAGGTACTCTTCCTGGACGTCTCTCCGGAGGTGGGCAAGGCCTCGGTCCAGCAGCACATCGCCATCGCGCGGGGGATAATAAACGGCGACGAAGCGGCGGCCGCCAAAGCGATGACGGAGCATCTCGACTACCTCGACCAGTTGCAAGTCTGGCGCGAGAAGTCCGCAAGTTGACCCACCCGGCGCGCTCGACCTCAATCCTCCGGTATCTCATCGTAGACCATCTTGAGATCCATCCCCTGGGCGCGACGGATTATGCGGAAGGTGACGTAGAGCGCGATCGCGATGACGTACAACACCCCGAGGTACAGGAACGAAGACGGGGCATTGATCCCATAGGCGTCGCGCACAATCCACTGGTAGAAACAGAACGCCAGAAAGACCGCGAACGCCCCCGCCGAGACGGTGACGAGCGGGATACCGAGTATCTTGTACCGGGCGATGGGTGAAGCGTTGTATATCTCCGGCTTTCGCCAGGGCAGCACCGCCGCGGCTATCGCCGAGCCTAAGAAGGTCATCGCGATGACGAAGGTGGCGTTCAACGTCCACGTGGCGAAGTCCTCGCCGAAGGCGTAGTAGTAGCTGATCGGGATGGACGGAATGAGCATGAGGAGGAGCGCCACCCACGGTACCCCGCTCCGCGTCGTCTTCGCGACCGACTCGGGGAGAACCCTGTCGAACGCGGTGGCGAAGACGACTCGCGTCGAAGACAAAAACACCGTCCCGACCCAGCCGAAGAACCACAGCGAGAGGAGTCCGACGATGAGGAGCTGTATGATCGGGCTGTCGAAGAAGAACGCCGCGAAGAGGCCCGGATACGGCCACGCCGAGGACGGAGCGCCTTCGAGGCCGGACCAGTATGCGTTGCTCGCGGCGTAGTAGAAGTCCCAGCCGATGGTCCTCGCTATGAGGAGGAGCATCACGATGGCGACGGCGGAGGTCGCGATCAAAGCCCCGCCCATCGCGTAGATGTTCTTCCTGAAGTCCGAGGCTCCTCGCACCTCGCCGTACAAGGTGGCGCCCCAGTTCGACCAGAGGTTGAAGAAGGCGATCATCGGTATGAGAAGGAGCGTCGCGCCGAGTGTCCCGGCCCCCACTCCCTCGACGCTGCCGGCCTGTATCGTCTGCTCGTAGGCGTTGCCGGATGCTCCATAAAGATCCTGCGCCTGCGAGTTGTAGGCCGAGATGAAGTCCGAGTTCGAGTTCACGAGGAGGACTATGAGCATGATGGCGAGACCGACGAGGCCGCCGTAGAAACAGACTTTCTGGATCTTGGCGTACGTCCTCATCCCGAGCGAGATGTACACCGAGGCGAGCGCGGCGACCACCATCGAAGCGACGAAGAGCCCCGTCGAACCGCTGAAGAAGGCGGATATTCCTTCGAGACGAAGGATCGTCGCGATGGGAACGAGAACCTGCACGTTCAAAATATTCGCGTAGATTGGGACCCAGTGCCACAGGATGAACCACCACCCCGTCACCGCCAGCACGAAGCCGATGCCCCCGCCCAGGATGCGGCTTATCCACACGTAGTCGCCTCCGGCCCGGGGCATCACCGCGATGAGCGAGGCGTAGGTTATCGCCTGGAAGACGAGGTACACGCCCGCGAGCGCCACCGCCAGAACCAGCGAGCCGCCGGGAATGAACGGCGCGAAGGAGAAAATGAACAGGCCGAGCGTGATCAGGTTTATAGAAAACGCCGAATAAATAAAGGCGTCCCTCACCGCCCATCCGCGAAGCAGCCCGGTCGCCTTCCTCTGGAAGTGATCCCCCGTCCCTGAACCCGCCGTGGTATTGCTCGCCAGTGTTTGCTCCTTTTCGTTTTCCTGTGATGACGTTTTAGTCAAGTCGCTTTGTCGGGCTATGGAAAGCCGGAGTGTCCGGGAGTCGGGAGGCGCGACGCGAAGCGAACGGCTCCCGACTCCCGGTCTCCATCGGCTCTCGACAGTTCGCAATACACCGAACTCGCCTTATCCGCTCGTCAACACGAACCGCTTCACCTTCTTGCCGCCGTCAAGGTCGATGACGGCTCCGAGCAATTGTCCCTGTTCGTACGAGCTTCCCGGGTTTATAGCCAGCGTGCGCCCGATCCTCGTGTTCCCCCTCGCTTCGTGGATGTGTCCGTGCAATGAAAGCGTCGGCTGTCCCTCTTCGATGACTTTTCTCACGGCCGTCGAGCCGACCGGGATGGTCGAGCGTCCGGCGTCTTTGGGGCGCATGTCGGCGTCTATCTCCGGGGCGTCGTCGAGGCCGGAGCCGTGCGGCGGACAGTGGAGGTTGTATATGGTGTACTCCGGCTCCGCCGTTATTTGCGAGGTCATCGCCTTCATCCGCGCTTCGAGGTCGTCTTCGTCCTCTTCGCGGTACGTGTCCCACGGGGTGCGGTTCGCCCAGCCGGTCGAGACCATCTGGAAGTCCCCGAACTCGACGACGCGGCCCTCGGCGAGCTCGACGCGCCTGGCATTCGAGATAATTTCATCCACCTCGAACTGGTCGTCGTTTCCGGGCGAGACGAAGCACTTAATCTGCGTCCCTTCGAGCTTTTCGTCGGCCATTCGCATCCAGCGTTCTATGCCGCCGAGCATTTTTTCGTGGAAGAGTTCGTCGCGCTTTTTCTCGTCGGCTTCGAGTTCGGACATCTCGTCGGGCGCTGCGCGGAACGGATAGTACCCGCGCCGCATGACGGCCTCCTCGTACTCCTTCAGCTCGTCCTCGCTCGTGAATTCCCGGCGGTTTTCGAGGAGCGTGGAATACCAGCGTCCGTTTCCTTCTTCGACTATCGGGACCAGTGCTTTCCCGGTCATGTCGCCGCCGAGGATCATTACGTCGGCCTCGTAGTGCTTGCCGGAGTTCAAAAACTTCCGCCAGCACGTCTCCGAGCCGTGGATGTCGGTGGCGAAGAAGATGCGCGTCGAGGGTTTGCGTCCGAAGAGGCGTGATATCATGGCCCTCCTTCCACTTCTTCGGGGAGTTCGTACCATCTTTTTCTCTCCCCTATTTTCGAGCGCACCTTCCACCCGAACGTCTTCGGTTCTTCGTCTATTCGCCTCTGGAGGGCTTCGATGCGCTCTTCGATGTCCTTTTTCCCTTCTCCGGAGAGTTCGTACTTTTCGGTGTGTCCCCGCAGAGCATCGAGGTTCCCGGTGAAGGTGCGCCAGAGCCCCCAATCCGAGGCGCACAGCTCGGCGATCCTGCCACCGTTTATGGAGTCTCCATCCTCGTCTTTGACGGGATGGTCGTGGAGGAGAGCGAGCGCGTCGCGCACGTCCTTCTCATTCAGCTCGATGATCTGGAGCTTCGTCAAAAGCAACTCCGCCAACGGCACCGTGACCGGCTCGATGGCGAGCCTCTCGCCGAAGGGTACTTCGTGGCACATCCTGAACTTCCCAACAAGCACATCGACCTGCCGCCCATTCCCCTCGTCGAAAAAGAGGAGCCGCTCGTTGCCGTAGATCGTGTTGAACCGGACCTGCGGCAAGTACCCGAGCCTCTCGAAAAACCTCTGGGCCTCGACCGACCCGCTCCTGGGAACGATGAAATCGAGGTCGGCGTAGTCGCGGCGGAAAACCGGATCAAGGCCGTTCTTCGCCCGCATCCTGACAGCCACCCCGCCGAGGAGCCGCAAGGTCAACCCTTCGTTCTCGACTTGCTCCGAGACGCGCCCGGCCTCCTCGACCACGTCCGATCTTATACCGCTCACGGCAAGTCCTCCGGACTACTGAAACTCACGAAACTCCGCCTTCCCCAAAGCCGCCGGAAATGCCGGCGTAACCGATTCATGGTACACAACGCGCCAACATGACGCAACTAAATGCACAATTCTCCGGCTCCACGGACCTACTCTAAGCAGCCCACCGCGCGCCGGTCAAATCCGGGGGCCGAATTCACCGTTTTAGCTGTTGCATTTGTCACATACTTGTGATATTCGTTTAGTCATAGGAAACGCTCTCGCCATCACGCAACGCGAGTTTGGAGACGGACCTGTATTGAGAACGAGCAGACGGAGGTCCAGGTATTTGAGGGGCGGGCATTTGCCGATCCCCAGTGGGGATCACATCTCCTCCGTCTGTTCGCGTCACGGCGTCTCCCGCAAATCTTACGGCGTGCCGCTCATGCAGCGGCTGGCGGATTCCCGGCGCGGTCTGCCGCGCTGGTGGTCGGACGGAGCCTTCCGGGAGAAGAGCTTTCTCCACGGCGCCCAGTACCTCGCCGGCAGACGCGCTCCGCCGGTTTATAGCTTTTAGCAGAAACCATCCCGAACAAACACACCATCCAACGCGGGAGAAAAAATGAGAGAACGTTTGAACATCCTCGTCGTCGTGTGCGACACGTTCCGGCGAGACCATCTGGGAGCCTACGGCAACCCGACAATAAGGACCCCGAACCTTGACAGGTTCGCGCAGTCTTCGGTGGTCTTCGAGAACCACCTCGTCGCGTCCTTCCCGACGATGCCCGCCAGAGCCGACATCCTGACCGGCAACTTCTCGTACACCTTCATGGGCTGGGAGCCGCTGCCGAAGCATTTGCCAACGCTTGCGGGACTCCTGTCCGAAGCCGGATACCTCACTATGGGCGTCGTGGACACGCCGTTTTTCGTGCGGGACGGCTTCGGCTACGACCGGGGCTTCGACGATTTCGTCTGGGTCCGGGGTCAGGGGGACGATACGAGGCCGCATGAACGCTCCGACTACAGGCAGACGTGGCGCGAGGAGTCCGACCGGCTCGCCGCCCGCACCATGAGCGAGGCCGAGAAGTGGCTGGAGCGGCATTACAAAGAACCCTTCTTCCTCTACGTGGACACCTGGGACCCGCACGAGCCCTGGGACGCCCCGGAATACTACACGGAGCTTTATCGACCGGACTACGACGGACGGCATCTCTATCCCGCTTACGGGAAGTGGAAGGACGCCGGGCTCACCGAGGACGACGTCGCGCTCGCGCATGCCACGTATTGTGGCGAAGTCACGATGGTGGATCACTGGATCGGGAGGCTTCTCGGGAAGCTCGACGTGCTCGGAATCCGGGAGAACACGTGGGTGTTTTTCACTTCCGACCACGGTTTCTATTTCGGGGAGCACGGCTACTTCGGGAAGGCCGACTGGGTACACGACCCGGACGCGACCGTCTCGGATAGCGCGGACATTCCGGAGTGGCTCGCCGAATCGTGGCTCCTCACCGTCGGGTGGTCGCCTTTGTACCGTGAGATCACGAACCTCCCGCTCATCGTCCGCGGGCCGAATCTCCAACCCGGGCGCCGCTCCGCGATGACCAACGCCCCCGACATCGCGCCGACTATCCTCGAAATAGCGGGCGCCGAGAAGCCGGAGTCCATGCAAGGCGAATCCTTCGAGGAAGTCCTGCTTGGAGAAAAAGAAGAGCATCGTCCGTTCGTGGTGAGCTCGTGGCCGCTGTATTTCGCGGAGGGCGAGGTGACGACCGCCGTGGATTCCCGGACGAGGCGCATCGCGAGCTACATGCCGCTCACGGTCACCGACAGGGAAAAATCCGTCATCCTCGGTGGTCCGGCGGACTACCCGGAACTCTACGACCTGACGGTGGACCCCGGCGAAGGGACGAACCTCTGGGAGAAGCGCAGCTCGGAGGGTGGAGAGCTCGCGAGGCGCGCCATCTCCTTCCTCGAAGAGATCGGCACACCGGAGGCTCACCTCGCGCCGCGCCGGATGGCCCTCCAGGAGTTCGCTAACCTGAAGGAGGATTCAGAGAAGCGAACAGAAACCGAGGAGGCCAGATGACCGCCGAAGTCGAGACCGTACGCAGCGTCGAGGTGCCGACGAAGATGGTGCATGGACCGGGCGCGATCAAAGGACTCGGAGAGATAGTCGAAAGTCTCGGCGCAACCCGACCCATGCTCATCACCGACAAAGGAATCGCCGCCGCCGGACTCCTCGACGAAGCGAAAAAGCGCCTCAAAAACGCCCTCGTCTTCGACGAGGTGCGGGCCAACCCGGACACCGAGTCCGTCTCCGAGGCGAGCGATATCTATCGAGCGGAAGGTTGCGACGGCCTCGTCGCGCTCGGCGGCGGAAGCTCGATGGACACGGCCAAGTCCGTCGGGGTTTTGGCTTCGCGCGGAGGTTCGATCTCGGATTTCGAGTTCGGCAAAAGAGAAATATCCACCCGAATACCGCCGCTCGTGACGATCCCAACCACCGCCGGGACGGGAAGCGAAGTCACGCTGTGGGCGGTCATCCTCGACCGGGAGCGCGGCATTAAGTTCAACGTTGGCGGCACCCCCCTCATCGGCGCGCGCGTCGCCCTCATAGACCCGGAGTTGACCCTCGGCCTCCCGAAAAGGATAACGGCGGCCACCGGCATGGACGCGCTCTCCCACGGCATCGAGTGCTACACCTGCGACTTCCACCAGCCCTTCAACGACGCGGCCTCCCTCGCCGCCATCGAACTCTCGGCGAAGTGGCTGAGAACCGCGGTCGAAGACGGGAGCAATTTGGAGGCTCGGACGCGCATGGCGCACGCGGCGACCTTCGGCGGTCTGGCGTACGGCACCGAGAGCGCGGGCGCGGCTCACGCGATGAGCCAGTCGGCGGGCGGCGTCCACGACTGCCCGCACGGCGAATTGACCGCCCGCGTCCTCGGCCCCGTGTGCGAATACAACGCCCCGGCGGCCCCGGAACGCTATGCTCGAATAGCGCAGGCGATGGGAGTAAACGTCCACGGCCTTTCGGACATCGAAGCCGCCCAAGCGGGGATCGAGGAGCTTTACCGTCTTACCGAGGACGTCGGCATCCCGACGATGGAGGAGCTTGGTTTCTCAGAGGAGGAGATACCGCTCCTCGCCAAAATAGCCTACGAAGACCCGCAGACCGTCGGCAACCCGCGCGAGGTGACGCCGGACGACTACGCCGAAATTTACCGCAACGCATTCGACAGAGGCAGGTGACGATGCAAATTCAAACCAGAGATTACCCGATGTACGTCGCCGGGGAGTGGGTCTCCGGCGACGCTCTCATGGAAGCCACGAGTCCCGCGACCGGGGAGGTCATCGGGACGGTGCCGGACGGAACCAGAGAACACATCCGCCGGGCGATAGGCGCGGCGAACGGAGCGTGGCGCGGATGGGCGGCGAAGTCCGCGTTCGAGCGAGCGACAATAATGGAAAGCGTAGCGTCCATCATCGAGGAGCGGCGCGAGGATTTAGCCTGGACGCTCACCCTGGATCAGGGGAAGCCGCTCGCCGCCGAAGCCTACGACGAGGTCGATGAACTCGCCGTCTACTTCAAACAGGCCGCCGCCGACGCGACACGCCTCGACGGCCTTATGCCGCCGTCGGTGGACGCGGGGAAAAGGGTGTTTCTGTACCGCGTTCCTCGTGGCGCGGTCGGCGTCATCTCGCCGTGGAACTGGCCGTACACGATGCCCGCCGAGGTCATCGCTCCGGCGCTGGCCTCCGGCAACGCCGTCGTCTGGACGCCCGCCTCTTCGACTTCGATCTGCGCGGTCAAACTCGCGGACTGCATCGTGGACGCCGGCATTCCGTCCGGCCTCTTCAGCATGGTGACCGGTCGAGGCTCCGTCGTCGGGGACGAGGTCGCCGCGAACCCCGCAACGCAAGCCGTGGCGTTCATCGGCTCGGTCGAAACGGGGCAAAAAGTCGCCTCCCGCGCCGCCGGAAAGCAACTCATCCTCGAAATGGGCGGCAACGGTCCCATCGTCGTCCTCGAAGACGCCGACCTCGACGCGGCGGTCGAGGCGAGCCTTACCTCCGCCTTCCTCTGCGCCGGCCAGAGCTGCACCGCCGGAGAGCGGTTTCTCGTCCACGAGGCCGTCCACGACGAGTTCGTCGAGCGGCTGCGCGAGAGGGTCGCGCGCGACGTCCGGCTCGGCGACCCCCTCGCCGCGGAGACGACCATGGGGCCGCTCAACAAC
>JBOHBL010001036.1:0-1089 GCA_050698295.1 Rubrobacteraceae bacterium
TCCAGCATGAGCGCCGACCAGACCGCGCCGAAGAGTGTCTCGTGGTTCCGAACCACCAACCCCGCGCCGATGCCGGTCGCTGCCAGACCGGTGAGTAGACCAAGCCCGCTGAGAATGGGACCGGGGGGTTGTTGCGCGCTCATCTGAACCACCCACCCACAGTATCTGCGACGTATGGCGCGGCATCCGTCGAAGGTGCTGTAGCTCGGCTCGCAAGGGCCCTAAGCTGCTGAACGGTCGACGAAGGGACCCATGTGAAGAAGCAGATCAACGTTGTCGGGGCAGTGATCGTCGACCCAGAGGGCACAGTCCTGTGTGCTCGCCGAGGGCCAGGCTCTTTACCCGGAATGTGGGAGTTTCCGGGCGGAAAGATCGAGGCCGGCGAGACGCCCCGCCAAGCTCTCGCCCGTGAGATCGATGAAGAGCTGGCCTGCGAGATCGAGGTCGGCGAAGAGGTGACGACCACGACCTACGACTACGACTTCGGGATCGTCACGTTGACGACGTTCTACTGTCGCCTCATCTCAGGCAAGCCGAGGTTGACCGACCACTCCGAGGTGCGGTGGCTGAAGCCGGGCGAGTTGGACTCGCTGGAGTGGGCACCGGCGGATGTACCTGCCGTGGAGCTCATTCAGAAGGGCCTCGCTGCGTGAAGGTTGACTGGTTCTCGAACGATGGCAAGTTCGAGGCAGACGTGCAGTTCGGGTACGTCGACAAGGGCACGACGGCGCCGAAGAACCTGAACCCGAGCGTCGTGCTCAACACTGAGCGCACGTCGGTCTTCCGAACCATCCGCGACGAGCTGCGCCACTGCGACGAGTTCTTCTTCTCCGTCGCGTTCGTAACACCGGGCGCGATCGCCCGCCTCAAGCAGGACATCGTCGACTTCGAGGGCAAGGGCACGATCGTCACCGCCGACTACCTCGGCTTCAACCCACCAACCGCGTTCGCCGAGCTGCTCAACCTGCGTCAGCATGACGTGGACGTACGTTTCCACCCTGCGTCGGCGTTCCACCCGAAGGGCTACATCTTTACGCGTGGCAGCGGGGTCACCGCGATGGTCGGCAGCGCGAACCTCACCGACGGCGC
>JBOHBL010001037.1:0-5527 GCA_050698295.1 Rubrobacteraceae bacterium
TCGTGCGCCTCGGCGACCGGCCCGGAGACGAGATCCCCGTTCAAAGTGGAGAGTCCTTGCGCGAGCGCCGGATCTCCTTCCGCGGCTCCCTCCACTCCCTCCGAGGCGATCCTGACGAGGTACGGCAACGTCACGCTCGTGAGCGCGAGCGTCGAAGTCCTTGCCACCGCGCCGGGGATGTTCGTGACGCAGTAGTGGATGACGCCTTCCTCGACGTAGGTGGGATCGGAGTGGGTCGTGGGCCTCGCGGTTTCGATGCACCCGCCCTGGTCTATCGCCACGTCCACGACGACCGAGCCGTCCCTCATGCTCGCGACCATCTCCCGGCTGACTAGCTTCGGAGCTTTCGCTCCGGCGACGAGGACCGCGCCTATCACCACATCGGACTCCGCGACGTATGCTGCCGTCCTCGCCTTGTTTGGCACGACGGGATCCACCCTGCCGCAGAAGATGTCTCCGAGATAGGCGAGACGCCTCGGGTTCACGTCGAGGACGGTCACTATCGCGCGCATTCCGGCGGCGATCTTGGCCGCCTCCATCCCGACAACCCCGCCACCAATAATGGTGACCCTCGCGGCAGGCGTCCCCGGAACGCCACCGAGCAACAGTCCCGCTCCTCCCTGCGGACTCTCCAGGCAATGGGCGGCGGCTTGCGTCGCCATTCTCCCGGCCACCTCGCTCATCGGGGTGAGAAGCGGGAGGCTCCCGTCTTCCAGTTCGACGGTCTCGTAGGCGATGGAGTTTATCTTCCGCTCCATCAGGAACTCCGTTAGTCGCCGATCCGCGGCGAGGTGCAGGTACGTGAACAATTCCTGACCCTCGCGGAAGCGGTCGTATTCCTCGGGAACGGGTTCCTTGACCTTGACGATCAGGTCGGCGGAATCGAAGACTTCTTCTGCGCTCTCGACGATCCGCGCGCCGCGGGCGGCGTACTCATTGTCCGCGAATCCGGCGCCCGTTCCCGCCCCACTCTGGACGACTACTTCATTGCCGTTATGAACCAGCTCCACAACCCCGTCCGGCTGCATCGAGACGCGGCCTTCGCGGTCTTTGACCTCTTTCGGCACGCCAACTATTCTCGACATAAAATTCCCTTCCCCGACCAAACGAGCTTGCTATTCGAAAACCGGGGGAGACATATCCTCCCCCGGCATATACGAGTCTCTCCTAAGAAGATGCTCCCACGGTCTCTTTGCTCCAGTTTCTGTGGTCGGTCGCGGCGTACTTCTCCAGATACCTCACCGGCATCTTGAGGGCGTCCCGCCTGAACGGAGGCGCGAGCTGCTCCCCATCCACCTGGATGTCGAGCACGGTCGGCCTCCCGGAGGCGAGCGCCGCCTCGAAGGCTTTCCCGACTTCCTCGGGATTGTCGACCCTCACTCCCTCGGCCCCCATCGCCCTCGCGACCTCGGCGAAGTCGGGGCCTTCGATCATGGAGCCGACGTAGCGGTTGTCGTAGAAGTCCACCTGGTTTTTCTGCTCCGCTCCCCACCTCTGATTGTTGAACACGCATGCGATCACCGGGAGGTTTTGCTCGACGGCGGTGGAGACTTCGTGCAAGCTCATCCCCCACGCTCCGTCTCCCACTATCGCCACCACCGGACAATCGGGACGCGCTATCTGAGTGCCGAGCGCCGCCGGATACGCGAAACCACAGTTGCCGAACGTGAGGGCTGCGAGGAACTTGCGGCCCTTGTTGAAGGTGAGGTAGCCGTTGGAGGTGGAGCAGACGTTTCCTATGTCCGTGGTGACGATGGCGTCCTCGGGCATGATCCTGGAGATCTCGTAAAGCGCCCTTCTCGGATTTATGGGGTCTCCATCCTCCATTGCCAGGGAGTACTGCTCCTCTTCCCACGCCCTCTTCTCGTCCTCGATGCGAGCGATGCGCCCGGTGTCGGGGGCGGTATCGCCGCCGGTTTCGAGCCTCGACAGGATCTCCTTCCCCACCTGCCCGGCGTCGCCGACTACCCCGACCTCGATGGGATGGGTGCGGGCGATCTGCTTCGGGTTTATGTCAACCTGAACGATCTTCGCGCTCTTCGGGAACCAGTCCACGTCGTACTGCGGCACGGTTCCGAAAACCGAGATCCTCGACCCTATCGCCAGAACCACATCGGCCTCCGAGACGAGCTTCATCGCGGCCTTCGACCCCATGTACCCGAGCGGCCCCACCGAAAGCGGATGGTCCGTGGGGAAGGCGTCGTTGTGAAGATACGAAGCCGCGACCGGGGCCGTCAGGCGCTCGGCTATCTTCCCCACGACTTCCTGCGCGTCGGAGTCCACCACGCCCTTGCCCGCTATGATCACGGGGTTTTCGGCGCCGGCCAGAAGCTCCGCCGCCCTGTCCAGCGCCTCGGGCGAGCCGCCGCTCTTCATGGAGGGCCGGTAGCGGTGGGGCTCCAGTATCTCCTCCTCTATCTCCCCGTAGAAGTAGTCCCGCGGTATGTCGTAGAGAACCGGCCCCCGCTCGGCGTAGGCTATGCGGAAGGCCGTGCGGAGAACGTCGGCGGCCCTGCTCGGATGCGTCACCTCCACGGTCGCCTTCGTTATGGACTCGAAGATGGAAACCTGGTCGGCCTCCTGAAAGCCGTCCCAGCCAATAGTCGGAGTACCCGCCGAGGGAGAGATCACGACCATCGGTGTGTGAGCCATGTTCGCAGCGGCCACCGAGGTGACCATGTTGGTCATGCCAGGTCCGTTCTGGGCGACGACCACCCCGGCCCTTCCGGTAACCCTCCCAAAGGCATCCTCCATGTGGGCGGCGCTCTGCTCGTGCCTCACGGGGATGAAATCTATGCCAGCCGCCGGGAAGAGATCCAGCATGTCCATGAACGCCGAGCCGACGATGCCCGTAACGTGCCCCACACCCTCGGCGAGCAGAGTTTCCACTATCGCCTCGCTCGGCGTCATCTTTACCTTCGTCACTGCCTCTCCTTCCTTTCGCTTGCTCCGCTGCGGTGTCATTATCTCTCCCCCGCGAGCTAGATACTCGTCTATGAGACTCCTTGTGTCAAGAGATACAAACATTGATAGTTTATGGGTCGTTATCGAGTGGATTTATAAGTTGTGGCGGGGTCGCGGCTTTGCTATTTTGCTCTTTGGTAGTTCTTGTGGGGGTGTGAGGTGCTGTTCAAACAGATCGAGTGTTTTTTGACGGTGGCGAGGCTGGGGAGCATGAGCCGCGCGGCGGAGGAGATGTTCCTGACGCAGCCCTCGCTCACTGCGCGGCTGCAGTCTCTGGAGAATGAGATCGGCGACGAGCTTTTCGTTCGGACCAAATGGGGTATGCGTCTGACAGAGGCTGGACGGGAGTTCCTTCCCTACGCGGAGCGCAGCGTGGCGAGCATCGAGAACGGGATGCGGCACTTACGGGAGTTGCGGGAGGGTACGACGGGGCATCTGAGGATCGCGGCGCTGCCCAGGGTCAGCACCTACACGCTGCCGACGTTTCTGGAGGAGTTCTCCTCGGAGCATCCGGGCATCGCGCTCTCGGTCAGGACCGGGCACTCGCAGGAAGTCCTCGACATGGTGCTGTCCGAGGAGGCGCAACTGGGACTCGCGCGTTCGATGACCCACCCGGAGGTGGAGAACCTGCCGCTTTACGAAGAGGAGCTGGTTCTCGCGGTCAATCCCCGGCACGAGTTCGCGCGGCGGGAGGTCGTGGACATCCGGGAGCTTGGGGAGGAGCGGTTGATCCTCTTCGACCGCGCCTCGAGCAGCTACGAGTTGACGAGATCCCTGTTCCGCGACACGGGTGTCAGGGAACCGAGGACCATCGAATTGGACAACATCGAGTCGGCGAAGAGGATGGTCGAGCATCAGCTCGGGATCTCCTTCCTGCCGCGCCCGTCAGTGCTTCGGGCCGTGGCGGCGGGCAGGTTGTGTGTGATAGAAGTAGAGAATGCTCCGAAGCTGCAAAGATCCATAGTCGTCCTGCGCCGCAAAGACATGCCCCTTGCGGGTCCAGCTTCGGCTTTCGCGAGCCTAGCGCGCCGGATGAGCCGGAATCTGAGCGAGGCGTGATACCGAATCCAGTTAATTCCTTCCCAGAGCCGCATTCGTATTTCCCCGACTCCCGAACCCACAGAGTACGGAACCATCCGCCCGGATCCGGTATGACTTCTCTAGTGTCTCTTCTGCGACTCACGCCCTGATTTCGAAGATTCATACAGCACATGCTTTGGCGAAATGCGTCCTTCGCCAACAACTGTATTCAACGAATGACGAACGATCTATAGAGAAGTTCTGCAGGTCCATAGAAAGTTACTACTGTTATCATATATCTCCCGCATATATCATCAGCCTGCCAATGTAGACACCTCGTAGAATTGACGGGAGAGGAAGGAGCATTCGAGTGGCGAATTACGGCTTCATCATAGACAACCGCAAGTGCATCGGATGCCACGCCTGCACGGTGGCGTGCAAGGCCGAACACGAGACGCCCGTCGGAGTGAACCGCACCTGGGTGAAGTACATAGAGAAGGGCGAGTTCCCCGAAACCCAGCGGGCATTCCACGTGATGAGGTGCAACCACTGCGAGGACGCGCCGTGCGTCGAGGCGTGTCCGGTAACGGCGCTGTATTTCCGCGACGACGGCATCGTGGACTTCAACTGGGATAGGTGCATCGGATGCAAGGCGTGCACGCAGGCGTGTCCGTACGACGCCCTGTACATGGACCCGGAGACGAACACCGCTGCCAAATGCAACTACTGCTCGCACAGGGTGGATGTGGGACTCGAGCCGGCGTGCGTCAACGTGTGTCCCGAGGAGGCGATCATAAGCGGCGACATGGACGACCCTGAGACGGACATCTTCAAGCTCCTCGCCCGCGAGAAGGTGACGACGAGAAGGCCGGAGAAGGGAACCAAGCCCAAGCTCTTCTACATAAACGGCGACGAGGCGGCGCTCACCCCCGACGACGCTCCCGTCCAGAGTGACTACATGTGGTCAAACCAGAGCCGCGGCGTCGGGCACCATGCGAAAAGCAACGGCAGCGGAGCGTCGGTGGCGCAGGGTGTGATCCCACTCGGCAAGAAGCCGGACAAAGGCGATCCTCCCAAACAACCCGAGAAGGCGAGGCGCACCTACGACGAGCCGAACAAGGGCGTGATGTGGGGCAAGGAGGTTCCGGGCTACGTCTGGACGAAGGCCATAGCCACAGGCTCTGTAGCCATCCCGTTCCTCATGGCCGGACTCGGGTTCGCCGTCGCGGACGCGGCGTTGTGGGCCGGGGCCATCCTCGGACTCGTGTTCATGGCGGCTACGGGGGGTCTTCTCGTCATGGACCTCGACCGCCCCGAAAGGTTTCACTACGTATTGCTCCGTCCACAGTGGAGAAGTTGGCTCGTCAAGGGCGCGTACATCATCACCGCTTTCGGCGGGGTTCTCTCGCTGTGGGTCCTCCTCTCGATCCTCGGCGCCTCCTGGGCGACGGCGGCGCTCGCCTGGCCGCTCTTCGTTCTCGCGGGGGCGACGGCTGTATATACGGCGTTCCTCTTCGGGCAGGCGAAGGGGCGGAGCTTCTGG
>JBOHBL010001038.1:0-5443 GCA_050698295.1 Rubrobacteraceae bacterium
GAACCGACCTCCGCGCCGGACATGAGCGTTCAAGACAACTTGTTCCTCGGCTCCGGTTTCGCCGGGAGGCTCGGCTTCGTCGAACTCGGGCGGCTCTCGGAGCAGGTGCGAGAGGTCATAGAAAGGCTCGGGGTCGCGGCGCGCCCCGAGTGGCCCATGAAGTACGTCTCCGTCGAGGATCAACAACTTCTCGCTTTCGGCAAGGCTTTGTATATGAACAAGGCCCGCGTCATTTTGCTCGATGAGATCACCGCTACCCTGCCCCGCCAGAGAAAGACCCGGTTCCTCGAGTTCCTCAAAGAGGAAGTCGAGCGTTCGCCCGAACTCTCCTTCACCCTCATCTCGCACCACATAGACGAGATCATGGAATTCTGCGACCGCGTAACGGTGATGCGCGACGGAGAAGCCATCGGCCCGCTCACCGTGAAAGACATAACCAAAGCCGAGCTCGCCGACCTCATCACGGGCGGGGCCGTCTCGAAGAGGGGAAGTCCTCCGGCGAGATCCGGGGACGGGCATCCCATAGTCCTCAGCGCGAGCGGCCTCGCCAGTCCGGGCAACTTCGAGGACGTGAGCTTCGAGCTTCGCGGCGGACAGGTTCTCGGGGTGGCCGGTCTCGCCGAATCGTCCGGCAAGGACGCTCTCCTCCCCGCCCTCGTCGGCATCGAGAAGCTGACGGAGGGGGAGATAAAGGTCAAAGGCGAGCCTTTGCGCGGAATGTCGCCTCGCAAAACTCTCAAAAGAGGACTCGCGTATCTTCCGAAGAAGCGCGAAGAAGAAGCCGTCATCACCGAGGGGACGGTTCAAGATAACCTCCTCGCGAGCATATTCGAGCGCATCCGCAACTTTTTGGGGGTGATCGACGGCTCGAAGTCGAGGAGCGTCGCGCGCGAGAACATTGCCGAGTTCGGGATAAAGACCCGGTCGGCGAACGTGCGTATAGACACGTTGTCCGGCGGCAATCGGCAAAAGGTGATGCTCGCGCGGCTCATGAACACACAGCCCGTCGTGCTTCTCCTCGACGAGCCGACGCGGGGCGTGGATCTCGGGGCGAAGGCGGAGATCATGGCTTTGATCCGCGACTCCCTCACAGCCGGCCGGGCCGTAATGATCACATCCGAAAGCGAAGAGGAATTGGTGGAACTATGCGACCAGATACTGATAATAAACCGAGGACGACTGGCAAAGACGCTGGCAAAGGGAGAGACAACGTTCACGCCGCAGGAAGTGTACCGCCTGGTGCAGGGAGTGGGTCTGAATCACTCGGAGCGAGACTCCGGCGCTTCGGCGTAAACTTCTTCTCCGAACACCTCATATGGCTCGTCCTCATCCTCGTCGTCCTTTACGGACTCACGGTTCCGGGATTCGCGTCCAGCACGAACATTTTGAACGTCGTGTGGGCTTCGGCGCCGCTCGGTTTGACCGCCCTCGGACTGTTCTTCGTACTCCTCGCCGGACAGCTCGACCTCTCGCTCGAGTCCACGTACGGCTTCGCGCCCGCGATCGCGGTTCTGTTCATGACCGTTTGGCTGCCCAGCCTCGTGCCGCCCGTTATCGGGGTCGTTCTGACGATTCTCGTCGGGGCCGGGGTGGGGCTTTTGATCGGCTCGCTCTCGGTTTTGGCGCGGGTGAACGCCTTCCTCATTACGCTCGCCATGCTCCTCCTTTTGCGCGGGGTGCTTATCGCCCTCATACCGGAGGGAATTTACTATTTGCCGGAAGGCTACACGTTCCTCGGGAGCGCGCGCCTCGGCGACGTGCCGATCGCGATCTTCGTCCTCGTGGCTGCATTCCTGCTCGCCTACGCGATAATGCGCTTCCACAGCTTCGGCAAATCGCTTCAAGCCGTCGGAAGCAACGCGCGGGCCGCCCACATCGCGGGTACGCACATACAAAGGACCCTCATGATCGCCTTCATGGCAGCCGGGACATGCGCGGCTGTCGGTGGTTTGCTCGAGGTCGGGCGCACGCAATCGGTGTCCGCCGGGACCGGGGAGGGGAGCATCCTCCTCGTGTTCGCCGCCGTGATCCTCGGCGGGACGAGCATCCGGGGCGGCCACGGTCGCGTGACGGGAGTCGCCGGAGCGGTTCTCGTGCTCGCGGTCATAGACAACATGCTCAACCTCTCGGGCATAGACCCCTCGATACGCCAGATAGTCTACGGAGGCATCCTTCTCGCGGGCATATACATCGCCAGCTTGCAGGATCGTGTGCGAGCGAGGGTATCGTGAAACCGTCGCCAAATGGTCGAGGGGCCGCCGCCGTCCCCTTCGACCTCATCGTCATCGGAGCGGGCATAAACGGCGCGGGCATCGCCCGAGACGCCGCCTCGCGCGGCCTTCGGGTCGCGCTCGTGGAGAAGGAGGACATCGGGAGCGGGACTTCCTCATGGTCGGGACGCCTCATACACGGCGGCCTTCGCTATCTCGAGCATGGCGACGTGCGCCTCGTGCGCGAGTCCCTTCGCGAGCGCGAGCGCCTCTTCCGGCTCGCCCCGCACCTCGTGAAGCCCGTGCCGCTCATGATGCCGTTTTATAAGGAAAACAAGCGCCCGCCGTGGAAGATCCGGATCGGAATGCTCGCCTACGACGCCCTCTCGTGGGATAAATCCCCGCCACGCCACAAAATCCTCTCCCGCGAAGAGACGCTCCGACGCTTTCCGGGCATGTCCCCCGAAAGACTCGGAGGAGCGGCGGTATTCTACGATGGGCAAGTCGTGTGGTCCGAGAGGCTTTGCGTCGAGACCGTCCTCGCCGCCCGCGCCGACGGCGCGACCGTCCTCACGTACTCGAATGTGGACGAACTCATCCACGAGAACGGACACGCGCGCGGCGTCCGGTACACGGATACTTTGACGGGCGAACGCCACGAACTTCGCGGAAAGGTCGTCGTGAACGTTGCCGGGCCGTGGGTTGATTCGGTTCTCGCGAGGATGGGGAAGTCTTCGAAGAAGCTCATCGGCGGCACGAAGGGGAGTCACCTCGTCGTGGATCGCTTCCCCGGAGCGCCGAACGACGTGGTTTATTATGAATCGCAAAAGGATGGACGCCTCGTCCTCGTCATCCCGTGGGGACGCTATTATCTCATCGGCACCACCGACATCCGGTTCCATGACGACCCCGGCGAGGCCCGCGCCGACGCGGAGGAGATGGAATACCTCCTCGCCGAAGTGAACCGCCTCATCCCCGGCGCGAACCTCGCGACCGACGATGTTTTGTTCACGTACAGCGGGGTTCGACCGTTGCCGAATGTGCCGGATAAGGCGGAGGGGAGTGTGCCGCGGAGCCATGTGATCGTGGATCACGCGCCGGGGGTTCGGAACCTTCTCTCCATCGTCGGGGGGAAGCTCACGACGTACCGGAGCCTCGCCGAGGAGGCCGTGGACAAAGTGTTCCGCCTCCTCGGACGAAAGCCGATCCGGTGCGCCACGCGAGACCTTCCCCTTCCCGGCGCGAGGGTCGCCGATTTCGATCTCCTTCGTGATGAACTCGCGGCCACGAGCGGGATGCCTCGCGCCACGGTGGATCGGCTCGTGGAGGTGTATGGTTCGCGGGCCGTCGAGGTGTGGCGGATCGGAGCCGACTCGCCAGAACTTTTGGAGCCTTTCGACGAGGCTACGGGAGCCATCGGGGCGGAGCTCATACTCGCGTGCCGCGACGAGTTCGCCCGGACGCTCACCGACGCGCTCGTGCGCCGGACGATGGTCGGGATGCACGCGGGACAGGGGCTCGACTCGGTGGACCGGGCGGCGATGATACTGGCAGAATACTTTGACTGGGACGCCGACCGCGTCGAGCGGGAGGTCGCGGGGTATCGTCGGTACGTCCGGCGCTTCGAGGTCTCCGGTCGGGAGGGGTCAGTGGGGAGCGCGGCCTACGGAGCGAGTGGGTTCCCGGGTTTGCACAGGGACGAGGAGGCGATGGAGCCATGAGTGCGAAGTATGTAATGGCGCTCGACGAAGGGTCTTCGAGCGCGCGGGCATTAGTCATAGACCCCGACGGGGAGGTCGTCGGAGAGGCTCGCCGGGATCTCGAATACCTCTTCCCCCGTCCCGGATGGGTCGAACTCGATCCCGTCAAGCTCTTCGAGGCTCAGTCTTTCTCGATGCGGCGGGCGATGGACGACGCCGGATGCGCGGTTCGGGACATCGCCGCCGTCGGCATCACGACGCACCGCGAAACGGCCATGATCTGGGACAGGAAAACCGGGGAACCCGTCCACAACGCCGTGATGTGGATGTCGAAGCAGACCGACGACATCATAAAAAGGTGGTCTTCGGAGGGGCTCGACCAAGAGATCCGTCAAAGAACCGGACTCTTCAACGACTCGTACTTCTCCGCCGGAAAGCTCGCGTGGCTCCTCGAAAACGTCGAAGGATGCCGCGAGAGAGCCGAGCGCGGCGAACTCGCCGCCGGCACCGTGGACACGTGGCTCCTCTGGAACCTCACCGAAGGAAGGTCGCACATGACCGACCACAGCGAGGCGTCGCGAACCATGATCTTCAATATCGAAGACCTCGCATGGGACGAATATTTATGCTCTGCCTTCGGCATCCCTTCGGAGATCCTTCCGGCGGCGATGCCTTCGGACGCGCACTTCGGCGAAATATCTTCCGAGATACTCGGGGCGGAGGTTCCGATCACGGCGATCCTCGCCGACCAGCAAGCCGGTCTCTTCGGACAGGCATGCTTCGAAGAAGGCATGGCGAAGAACACGTTCGGGACGGCGGGCGTTTTGACGGTGAACGCCGGAACGAAACCTTCGTATGTGGACGGGATGACGACGAGCGTGGCGTGGACGGCGGGGGAGACGAGCTATGAGATCGAAGGGGTCGTGTTCCATTCCGGGCAGACGATTCAATATTTGCGCGATCGGCTTCACATGATCGAGGACGCCGCAGATACCGAGGCCATCGCGCGCGAACTCGATGACACGGGCGGAGTGTATTTCGTTCCGGCGTTTCAGGGGCTTTGCGCTCCGCACTGGGATCGGGATGCGAAGGCGGCGATCATCGGGATCACGCTCGAAACCGAGACGAAGCACATCGTGCGGGCGGGCCTCGAATCCATCGCGTACCAGACGAAGGACAACATCGAGGCTTTGCTCGCGGGCGGCGAGGAGGTTCCGTCGCTCCGGGTGGACGGCGGGGCGGTTCGCAACGACGAGTTGTGCCAGTTCCAGGCGGACATCCTCTGCATCCCCGTCGAGCGTCCGCGCGGCCTCGAACGCACCGGCCTCGGGGTGGCGTATCTCGCAGGCATCGCGCCGGGAATATGGACGGGCATGGACGAGTTGGCTAGAAGCTGGGTTCCCGAGCGCGTGTTCGAGCCGCGGATGTCCGACGATCGGCGCGAGTCGCTGTACCGGGGATGGCGAACGGCTGTGCAAGCCGCGTGCCTGCCGCCGGTGGACGGCGGCAAAGCCGCCGGGGAGGAAATGGAGG
>JBOHBL010001039.1:0-2123 GCA_050698295.1 Rubrobacteraceae bacterium
GGATAATCGGGGCGGGCACGATCGGAGCGGTCCACGCTCGGGAGGTCGGCAAACTGGAAGGCGCGCATCTCGTCGCGGTCGCCGAGCCGCGCGAGGAGGCGGGGCGCGAACTCGCCCGCGAACACGGGGCGGAATGGTGTCCATCCATCGAGGATCTTCTCTCGCGCGAGGACGTGGACGTGGTGATTTTGTGTACGCCCTCGGGGTTGCATCCGGAGGGCGCCGTCGCCGCCGCGCGGGCCGGGAGGCACGTAATCTCCGAGAAGCCGATGGCGGTGACGCTCGAAGGAGTGGATCGCATGATCGAAGCCTGCGACGAGGCCGGCGTAACTTTGTCGGTGATCTTCCAGTACCGCTTCAACCGCGCCGCGATGCGTCTCAAAAAGGCTCTCGACGCCGGTCTCTTCGGGAGGCCGATCCTCGGCAACGCCCTCGTCCACTGGCATCGCACGGACGATTATTATCGCGAGAAGGGTGGATGGCGCGGCACGTGGGATCTCGACGGCGGCGGGGCGCTTATGAACCAGAGCATCCACGCCATAGACCTTTTGCAGTGGCTCCTCGGTCCCGTCGAGAGCCTGAACGCATACGCCGCCACCCTCACCCACGATATCGAGACCGAAGACACGGCGACCGCCGCGCTGCGCTTCGAGAGCGGGGCGATGGGCGTCATTCAGGGCACGACCTCGACGCACACGGACTACCCTCTCAAGGTGGAGATCCGGGGCGAAAAAGGCGGAGCGACGCTCGAAGGAGCCAGGCTCACCTCCTGGCACGTCTCTCGCGAGGAGGAAACCCTCTTCCCCGAGGAACTTCACGCGTTCCCCGATACTCCCGACGAACCTTTCGGGGCGGCGCACGGGCGGCAACTCGGCGCCATCTTCGAGGCTTTGAGAGAGGGCGAGAGTCCTCCCCTTAGCGGCGAGGAGGCGCGAAAGGCAGTCGAGATCATACTGGGCATATACCGTTCCGCCCGCGAGGGGGACCTGGTGCATTTGTCCGATGGCGTAATCCCCGGAGCGTCAATATCTTTCCCCGGCTGAGGAGGCGGTTTGTCGTCGAGGAGGAGGGAGGCGGATAGCGTGGTGGAGGGCAGGGTCTACCGAATTTTGGAGGTCTTTACGAACCTCGTGTACCTCAATTTCCTGTGGCTCGTGGCCTGCCTGCCCGTGTTCACCATCCCGCCCTCGACCGCCGCCATGTTCGGAATCGTGAGGGAGTGGGTGAAGGGCGAGGAGCCGCCCGTCGCCTGGCGTTTCGTCTTCATTTTCAGGGAAGACTTCCGGCGGAGCCTGCTCGTCGGGGTTGTCTGGGCTTTGATCGGCGCGGCGCTGGCGGCGGATTTTTATGTGATCGGGGTCATGGAGACTTTCAGACGACCGTTGTACGTCGCACTCTTCGCGCTGGCTGTGATCTACGCTTGCGCCTCCGTCTACCTTTTCCCGGTCATGGCCGACTACGACGTGGGCTGGAAGAACGTCCTCAAAAACGCCGTGCTGTTTCCCTTTGCTTCGCCGCTCACAGCCGCGCAGTGTTTGCTTGTCGTCGGGGTGGCCGCCTTCGCTGCCGTCACGCTGCCGGTGACGCTCCTTATCTCCGGCAGCGCCACCGCATACGCGACGTATTTTTTCTGCGAGAAGAGCTTCCGCAGGGTCGAGACCTTGAAAGGGTCCGTTACGGAAAACCAAACAAACAGGAGGAAACTCGATGAGTGAGTCGCGCGCGTTCGAAGCTGACGGGAGCACGTGGTCCCTGTCTCCCGACAGGCTCTTTGACCCGAACCCCGCGCGTCGCGGCGTGGCGCGGGAGTTATACGAGTCTGTGAGGAACCTTCCGCTCGCGTGTCCTCACGGACACGTGGACGCCGCGCTGCTCGCCGACCCGGAGGCCACTTTGGGTACGCCAGCGGAGTTGTTTATCGTCTCGGATCACTACGTTTTCAGGATGCTTTATAGCCGGGGAGTTCCGATGGAGGATTTGGGAGTACCCACCCTCGACGGGACGCTCATCGAGCGTGATCACCGCAAAATCTGGCAGCGTTTCGCCGATAATTTCCACCTCTTCCGCGGAACCCCCACAGGACTCCGGCTCTCCGACGAGCTCATAAACGTCTTCGGCGTCGA
>JBOHBL010001040.1:0-4355 GCA_050698295.1 Rubrobacteraceae bacterium
CCTTTACGGTGATTGACGACGATATAGAGGTCTTCGTTGATTCCGGCTACCTGATAGCTCTCGAAGACGCCGACGACCAGAATCACGAGGCGGCCCGCAAGCACTGGCGCAGCTTGAGTGAACGCCGTGGCGAGCCTCCCTCGCTCACAACCACCTCCTATGTACTCGACGAGATAGCGACGTTCTTCAACGTTCGCGGCAGCCATCAAAAGGCGGTCGAACTCGGGGGGACGCTGTTGGACAGCGCGTCCATCCTTTTGATCCACGTCAATGAACCTGTGCTCCGGGACGGCCTGGATCTTCTGCGCCGACGCCCAGACAAACGCTACTCGCTGACCGACTGCGTCTCCTTCGTCGTTATGCGAGAACGGGACATCACGACCGCCTTCGCCTTCGACAGGCACTTCCAACAGGAGGGCTTCCGAAGAGAACCATAATCTTCCGCCGCCTGAGGCGGGATCTCTCGACGGAGGATGCGGGATTTGCGATCCGGCGTCGGGTAAACTGGGAGCGGAGGTCGAGCATTATGGATGATGGACTCACCACGAGCGTGGACGGCGAAGTTCTGGAAGAGGTCGTGCACCGGATCGTCGAGGTCGCGAGGCCGGAGAGAATAATACTTTTCGGCTCCGGGGCAAGAGGCGGGTTGACGAAGAACAGCGACCTGGATCTGCTCGTCGTAAAGAGCGGGGCGCATCGTCGGAAGCTGGCTCAGGAGATATACGTCAACCTCATCGGCGTTGGCCGCTCGGTGGACGTGGTCGTGGTCACCCCGGAGGACATCGGACGTTTCGGAGACTCCCCCGCGCTCGTCATCGAGGCCGCGCTGCGCGAAGGCGTGGAGGTCTATGCCGCCTGAGGCGCGTCCTCCCGACGACCCTCGGGAGTGGATGAATCGCGCCCGCAGCAACCTGGTTCAGGCGAAAACCACTCAACCGGGCGTGTACCTCGAAGATTTGTGCTTCCAGGCGCAGCAAGCAGCGGAGAAAGTCGGAGAAGTTCCCGAACCAATCCGCGAAGCCGCGCGATTGACGGATTACGCCGTGGAGGCTCGCTATCCTGGCGTTTCCGAACCCGTGACCGAAGAAGAACACCGGGAAGCCGTGAGGCTCGCCGAAGCCGTGGCGCTGTGGGTGGAGAGCGAACTTGCGAGTGGCTCCGAAACACCCGCAGACAAGCGATGAATCTTCGGAGCCGGCGCGAAGTGTATTCCGCCGACCGAGGGCGGCTCTGCGGCGCTTCTCCGCGAAACACATACACCGGGGTAGAATGAGAATCATGGAGATGAAGCTCACATTGCCCGATGAGGTTGCGGGGAAGCTAGGCGAGGAGCCCGAGCGCGAGGTCCTCGAAGGTGTTTTGCTGCTTCTGGTCGGCGAAGGCAGGTTGAGCCTGGAGAAAGCCGGCGAGGTTCTCGGCTTCGAGAACGGCGAAGACGCCGGGCGGTGGTACGCGGAGCGCTCTCGTTCCGGAACGGACGATGAAGGGGAGGCCGAGTTAGAGTTCCTTAACCTCGAAGACCTGACACAGGAGGAGCTGGATCGGTCGGAGAGATTCCTCCGCATCACTCCGGCCAGGAAAGGCAGCGGCTTCTCCGATGTCAGCGTCAACCACGACAAGTACCTCTACGGCGACGATTGAGGGGCGTCGTTATAGCCGATGCGGGTCCGCTATACGCTCTCAGAGACTCCGCCGACACCCTGCATCAGAGAGCCGGCGAAGACCAGAAACGCCTCGAATCCAGACGCTTGAAAACGGCAATCTCCTACTCGACGTTGACCGAGTGCCACGCCCTCATCCTTCGCAAGCTCGGAATGAATGAGGCTCGTTCCTTCTTGGTGGAACTCACCGCAACATCGTACTTCCTGACCCCGACCACTCAAGACTACGAAAAGGCCGTAGCCAAAACATTGCGCTACCCGGACCAGGACATCACCCTCGCCGACGCGATCACCGCGGAAGTCAGCGACCGCCTCGATGTCCCGGTGTGGACCTTCGACCACCATTTCGACATGCTCCGCCCTCCGGAGCCGGCGCGAGGTCTATTCCGCCGAATGATCGGCGTCGTCCATCGAGTCTGGAGCAAACCTCCGTCCCAGGTGGTAGAAAGAAGATGGAAGCGAACACAGGAGGAGAGATGGCAGATCTGGCGAGCCAGGAGTGTGTGCCGTGCAAGGGCGATGTACCGCCGCTCAAGGGCGCAGACCTCAAGGACCTGAGCGGACAGGTCCCGGAATGGGACGTGGTAGACGAACACCATCTGACGCGGAAATTCGAGTTCGGGAACTTCCGGGAGGCCCTGGAGTTCGTCAACAAGGTTGGGGAACTGGCCGAGGAGCAGGGGCATCACCCGGACATCGCATTCGGGTGGGGCAAAGCCCGGCTCACGGTCTTCACCCACAAGATAGACGGCCTCACCGAGAGCGACTTCGTCTTCGCCGCGAAGGTGGACAGGTTGTAGAAAAAGCCCGCCGAGACCTCGCTGGCGATCGCGCGGCTCATCGGCGGAAAAGACGATGCCGGCGACGACCACGCGGCCCTCTCGGCATTGTTGGTCGCCGCCTTCTCATACCGAATCCGGGTGGATAGTTTGGTAGTCGGCGGGAGTCGGGAGGTCGCGTCGCGGAGACGCGCCACCGGCGCGTCTCTACGGGGAGTCGGGGAAAGACGAATGCGACTCCGGGAAGGAATTGACCGGATTCGGTATCACACCACCCGCGCGCCGGAGGCCGGAGAGAACTCGTAGAAGTCGGGCCTCTCGAAGCCGGACTCCGCGAAACTAGACCCGGCGGCCTGGACCAGGGTTTTCACGCTCGCGACCGGGACCAGCGAAATGGCGCACCCTCCGAACCCGCCGCCGGTGAGCCGAGCGCCCAAAGCGCCCGCGTCCTTCGCGAGCTCCACGAAAGCGTCGTGAGCGGCGGTGGATATCTCGTAGTCGTCGCGCATCGAGGCGTGAGAGTCGAACATGAGCCCTCCGAAAGCCGCGAAGTCTTCCGCCTCCAGAGCCGACACGGCTTCGAGGACGCGCTCGTTCTCCAAGACGACGTGCCGCGCCCGCTTTAGCTCCTCGCCGGAGAGGAGATCGAGGTCCTCGGGTCCCGCGTCGCGAAGCTCTTCGACACCGAGGGACTTCGCGGCGCTCTCGCATGTCTTCCGGCGGTCGTTGTAGCCGGTGGTCGCCAGGCCGCGACGTATGTTGGTGTCGCATACGAGGAGGGAGAGGCCCGCTTTCCCGAGGTCGAGGGGTACCGGGCGGGCTTCGAGGGAACGGCAGTCTATAAAGAGCGCGGCGCCTCTCTCGCACATCAGCGAGGCGTACTGGTCGAGGATGCCGCTCCCCACTCCGACAAAGCCGTTCTCGGCCTTCCGACAGAGAAGGGCGGCGTCTTTCAAGTCCAGGTCGAGACCGAGCAGACCATCCAGGGCGAGTATCGTCGCGGCCTCTATCGCCGCCGAAGACGAGAGGCCCGCGCCGAGGGGCACGTCCCCGGCGAACGCCGCCCGGAAGTGTCCCGCCTCGTATCCTGCTTCGCCGAGCGCCCAGACGACGCCGCGAGGGTAATCGGCCCAGGAGGAATCCCTGCCTTCGAGGGGGCGTGACTCTTTGAAGTCCGCCGAATAGAGTTCTTCTCCGTCGCGCCCCGCGGCCACCGCGACCCGGCGGTCGATGGCGCAGGGCAGGACGAACCCGCCGTTATAATCGGTGTGTTCCCCGATCAGGTTGATCCGGCCCGGCGCGCTCGCCACGATCTCCGGTTTTTCGCCGAACTTCTCTCCGTAGGCTCGAACCGCCTTCTCTTCGACCTCGCGCAATTATTCCTCCGCTTTGTCCACGGCCTCGCGAAGAGTTTTCGCCGTGTCTTCCGGGAGCGCGTCCATCACGAACGCCCCGGCCCCCACCTCGCTGCCCGCGAGGCACTTGAGCTTGTCCTTCGTGCGGTTCGGCGGATAGAACTCGATGTGGAAGTGGGCGATCCCGGTGTAGTCTTCTCCGTCGGTCGGGGCCTGGTGCATCGCCATCACATACGGGAGCGAAAAGCCGAAAAGCTCGTCGTAGCCGGAGAGGACCCGTTTGAGGACGTGGGCGAGATCTCGCCGCTCCTCCTCGCTCAAGTCCGCTATGGACTGCGCGGGTCTGCGCGAGTATATGTGGACCTCGTATGGATAGTGGGCGTAAAACGGGACGAAGGCGGTGAAGTGTCCGGCCTTCGCCACGACGCGGCGACCGTCGGCGTGTTCGGCGGCGAGGAGGTCTTCGTGGAGGAATGAATTATTTCTCCGACGATACTCCCTCGCGGCTTCGAGTTCCTTTCTCGGGACGGGAGGGACGAAGGGGTAGCCGTAGATCTGAC
>JBOHBL010001041.1:0-1957 GCA_050698295.1 Rubrobacteraceae bacterium
AAACCCCGCCCCTTTCGCCCGCTCATGGACACGACACTTTCCGGTCTTCCGGATCCGCCGCGCATGTGTCTCGTCCCGGCCCGCCATGCGCGAGGTCGTTTCCCCTGACATCGTCGCGGGTGTTCAAAACGTCCCCGCCTCCTCCTCCGAAGAGGCGGTCGTCTCCGGCTCCGCCGATGATGCGGTCGCCGCCCGGCCCTCCGTAAATGGTGTCGTTTCCGGCGTCGCCGTATATGAGGTCGCTTCTGCCGAGGCCGCGGATCACATCGTTTCCACCGAGGCCGCATATCACGTCGTGCGCCGGGGTGCCGCGCAAATTCGCGTCGTTTCCGGGGGTTCCGGAGATCGTGCATCCACGCGGGTTCGGGGGCGGCGGGCCGGAACCCCCGCCCGTGTCCACGGTGAATGTTCGGGAGGCGGGGGTCTCGTCGGTGTTGCCCGACGGGTCTATGGCGCGCACCTCGAAGGTGTGTTCTCCCTCGGCGAGGCGTCCGGTCCGGAAGGGGGCGCGGCACGGCTGGAAGTCGGCCTCGTCGGCGGAGTCCGTGCGGCACTCGAAGGTGGATCCGCTCTCGTCCGACTCGAAGGTGAAGGTCGGGTGGTTTTCGTTCGTCGGGCCGTTCGGGCCGGCGGTGATGGTTGTGTCGGGGGGCGTGGTGTCGGGGGGCGGGCCGAGCGCGTCTCGAAGGAAGACGTCTCCGCCGTTGTTATCGTCGTCGGGGTGGAGGTTCGTGGCGGAGGAGGAGAAGGAGACGTGGCGTCCGTCGGCGGAGAGCGAAGGCTCGTTTGAATCCTCGTTTCCTTTCGCGCCGCTTTCTCCGCTCGCCCGGCTCGCGAGGATGGTCGTGTCTTCTTCGAGGTCGCGCACGAAAATGTCCGCGAAGTCGTCAATGTCGGCCGTGTGGAGGTTCGTGGATCGGGACGTGAACGAGACGTATCGCCCGTCGGCGGATACCTCGCCCGCGGTGGAGCCGTCGTTGCTTTCGTCCCCGTTCGCTCCATCGGCGCGGCTCGCGAGGGTCGTCGTGTTCTCCACGGTGTCGCGGACGAAGATGTCGGCGTTGCCGTCGTCGGCGAGGGGGTCGAAGTTCGCGGAACTCGACGCGAAGGCCACGAAGCTCCCGTCGGCGGAGATCGCGGGTTCGGTGGATTCCCCATCCCCGACCGCGCCGCCCGCTCCGTCCGCGCGGCTTATGAGGGTAGTCTCGCCGTTCTCGAGGTCTCGCGCGAAAACGTCCTCGTCGAAATTCACGTCGTCGGGATGGAGGGTGTCGTCCGGGTCGCCGAAGGAGCCGGGTCTTTGCTCGAAGGCGACGTGGCTTCCATCGGCGGAGATGTCGCCCACGAAGACGTCGCCGTTCCGGTTGGCTCCCGCCGCCGAGCGGCTCGCGAGGATGGTTTCGTTCGTGGAAAGGTCGCGCACGAAGAGATCGACGAAGGCGTCGGCGTCGTCGGGGTGGAGGTTCGCGGCGAAGGAAGAGAAGGCGACGCGGAGGCCGTCGGCGGAGATCGAGGCCGCGAAGGAATTGTTCGCGCTATTTGCTCCGGTCGCCGTGCTCGCGCGGCTCGCGAGGGTGGTCGTGTTTTCTTGCGTGTCGCGCACGAAGACGTCGGTGAAGCCCTCCGTGTCGTCGGGGTCGAGGTTCGAGGCGTCGGACTGGAAGGCGACGAAGCGTCCGTCGGCGGAGATCGCGGGTTCCACCGAGTTTCCGTCCCCCTTCGCGCCGTTCGCCGCTCCGCCCGCGTCCTCCCCGCCCGCCCGGCTCACGAGGGTCGTCTCGTTGTCCACGGTGTCGCGCACGTATACGTCCTCGATGGATGGGTCGGTGTCGTCGGGGTCGAGGTTCGTGGCGGTGGACGAAAAAGCGACATAGCGACCGTCGGCGGAAACCGAAGAGCCGGACGAGCCGAAGTTTGCTTTCACGCCGCCCACCCCGTCGGCGCGGCTGATGAGGGT
>JBOHBL010001042.1:0-1688 GCA_050698295.1 Rubrobacteraceae bacterium
GGTCGTGGGAGATGAAGAGATATGTGAGATCCTTCTCCCTCTGGAGCTTTCGCATCAAATTGATGACCTGGGCCTGGATGGAGACGTCCAAAGCACTCACCGGCTCGTCGGCGACGATGAACTCCGGGTCCACGGCGAGCGCCCTCGCCACCCCGATCCTCTGCCTTTGCCCTCCCGAAAACTCGTGCGGGAAACGGTTCGCGTGCTCTTTGTTCAGCCCGACGGTTTCGAGGAGGTCGTAGACGCGGTCGAGGCGTTCCTGTTTGCTTGAAGCAAGTTTATGAATATCTATTCCCTCGGCGACGATGTCGGCGACGGTCATGCGCGGGTTGAGCGAGGCTTGGGGGTCCTGAAAGATCATCTGCATCTTGCGGTTGAGGGCTCGGGAGTCCCCGCCGCGAGCCTTGTGGATGTCATCCCCGTTGTAGAGGACCTGTCCGCCGGTGGGGTCGTAGAGACGGACGAGGACGCGCCCCATCGTGGACTTGCCGCACCCGGACTCCCCGACGAGGCCGATGGTCTCGCCTTTTTTGATCTTGATGTTTATGCCGTCCACGGCCTTGAGGTCCGCGCCGCGTCCGATGTGGAAGTACTTCTTGAGGTCGTTTATTTCGAGGAGGTTGCCGCTCGCCTGTCCGTTCATCGTCAACTCGCCTCGCCTCGGATCCTGGCGGGCGGCTCGACGTTCGGGGCCATGTCGTGGTGGAGCCAGCACGCCGCTTCGTGTTCGTCGGAGAAAGTGGTGAATTCCGGCATCTCCATCTCGCAGATCTTCATCGCGTAAGGGCATCTGGCGTTGAAGGGGCAGCCCTTCGGCGGGTTCAGCGGGTTCGGCGGCGAGCCGGAGATCGGGATCAAATCCTCGTTCCGGTCGTCGGTCGGACGCGGGATCGAGGTCATAAGGCCCCTGGTGTAGGGCAGCCGGGGGGTGTTGAAGATCTCTTGCGCCGTGCCGGTCTCGATGACCCTCCCCGAGTACATCACGCAGACGCGGTGAGCGACCTGCGCGACGACGCCGAGGTCGTGCGTGATCAATATGATGGAAGTGCCGCGCTTGTCCTGAAGTTCGGCCAGAAGCTCCATGATCTGCTCCTGAATCGTCACGTCGAGCGCGGTCGTCGGCTCGTCGCAGATGAGTATGTCCGGATCACACGCGAGCGCGATGGCTATGACGACCCTTTGTCGCATCCCGCCCGAGAACTCGTGCGGGTACTGCTTGAGGCGGCTCTCCGGGTTCGGGATGTGGACGGCTTTGAGAAGGTCTATGGCGCGTTCTTTCGCCGCTCTTCCACGGAGGCCCATGTGCTTTTTGAGGCTCTCGGTGATCTGGGCCCCGACGCGCATCGTCGGGTCGAGGGAGGTCATCGGGTCCTGAAAGACCATCGCTATCTTCGGCCCCCGAACTTTTTGCATCTGCTTTTCGGAGAGCTTCAAAAGGTCTCGCCCGTCGAACATCGCCGTGCCGCCCTTAACCCGACTGTTGTCCGGCAGGAGTCCCATCAGGCTCTTCGCCGTCACCGACTTGCCCGAGGCGGACTCGCCGACGATGGCGAGCGTCTCGCCCTTGCGAAGCGTGAACGAGACATCCCTCACGGCCTGGACTTCTCCGGCGTAGGTTTTGAAGGAGACCTGAAGGTCTTTCACTTCGAGCACGTTGTTTGCGTTCAGCGTCTCCATGCTACTGCCTC
>JBOHBL010001043.1:0-1910 GCA_050698295.1 Rubrobacteraceae bacterium
ATCTTCCTCTCCACGAGTTTGGTGACCGTGATCCTCGCCGTAATCCTCTGCCGGATACCGCCGCTTTCGCTCCACCCGGACGAGTACGTCGGGGAGCCTGTCTACGAGAAACACTACAGCGGCGACCTCTTCCGGCACGCGGTGGACGAGGCCGTCGAACGCTCTTCGCAGGCGCGTGGCGTGCTCGTCGAGGTGAAGGAAGGCTTCGTGGACGGGGTGAAATTGACGCTGGTGATTTTGCCGACCATACTCGCCATCGGGCTCCTCGCGATACTCTTCGCGGAGAACACCCCGGTCTTCGACTGGCTCGGAAGGCCGGTCGAGCCGCTGCTGGCGCTATTGGGACTGCCCGATGCGGAGATGATCGCGCCCGCGACCCTCATCGGGATCACCGAGATGTTCCTTCCCGCGCTGCTGGTGACCGAAGCGGCGGTGGCGGCGAAGTTCTTCATTGCGGTGCTTTCACTCAGCCAAATCCTTTTCTTCTCCGCGACGATACCGCTCCTCCTCGAACTCGACATCCCCGTGCGGCTCGTGCGAGACATCATCCCGCTCTTCCTCCTTCGAACCATCATCGCCATCCCGATAATCGCTCTTCTAACCCACGTGATCTTCTGATGGAAGTAAGACTGGATAATCTGACCCTCGACGACGTTACAGCGATCGCCCGCGACGGAGCGAAGACCGCGATGAGCCGGGAGGCCCGTGAGCGGGTTCGGAACTTCCGCAAGCATATCGAGCGCATAAACGACGACGAGCGTTCCGTTTACGGTGTCACGACGGGCTTCGGGGCTTTGGCGACGACCCGCATCCCGCCGGGGGAGAGGCGCGAGTTGCAGCACGCCATCCTCCGCAGCCACGCCGCCGGGATGGGGCCGTTCGTCGAAGCGGAGGTCGCGCGAGCGATGATGGCCGTCCGGGCGAAGACCCTCGCGATGGGCCACTCCGGCGTCCGTCCGGAACTCGTGGACGCACTCGTGGATCTCCTCAACTCGGGCATAACCCCCGCCGTCCCCGAACACGGCTCGCTCGGCGCGAGCGGCGACCTCGCGCCTCTCGCCCACGCCGGACTCGCATTGACGGGCGAGGGATGGGTCCTCGGAGAAGACCGAGAGGCCGTCCCGGCTGCGGAGGCCCTCGAAGAAGCGGGACTCGTCGCGATACGTCTCGAAGTGAAGGACGGTCTCGCGCTCAGAAACGGCACCGATGGTATGCTCGGGATGCTCGCCCTCGCCCTCGAAGACCTCCGGATGCTCCTTGCGACGGCGGACATCACGGCGGCCATGTCCGTCGAAGCCCTCTTCGGCACCGACCGGGTGTACCGGGAGGAGCTTCACCGCCTACGTCCTCACCCCGGACAGATCGCGAGCGCGCGGAACATCTTCCGGCTTCTGGAAGGCAGCGAGGTCATGGCCTCGCACCGGACATCTCCGCATCTCGTTCAGGACGCCTATTCGCTGCGATGCACGCCACAGGTCTATGGCGCGGCGAGGGACACGCTCGCCTTCGCATCTCAGACCGCCGAGCGCGAGCTTGCCTCCACCACGGACAACCCACTCGTGCTCGAGGACGGATCGGTCGAAAGCTGCGGGCATTTCCACGGGGAGCCGCTCGCGTTCGCGCTCGACTTCCTCGCCATAGCCGCCTCGGAGGTCGGGGCCATCGCCGAGCGCCGGACGGACCGGATGCTCGACCCGGCTCGCTCCGAGGGTCTTCCGCCGTTCCTCGTCCCACGCGCCGGAACCAACTCCGGGTTCATGGTCGCCCAGTACACCGCCGCCTCGCTCGCCGAAGAGAGCCGGAGATTGGCGAATCCCGCGAGCACCGGCTCGCTGCCGACCTCCGCCATGCAGGAAGACCACGTCTCGATGGGATGGAGCGCCGGACGCAAACTCCGCCGAGTCCTCGAC
>JBOHBL010001044.1:0-2214 GCA_050698295.1 Rubrobacteraceae bacterium
GTCCTCAAACGGGCCGCCGAAGGCGCCGGCGACCTGACGTGGGCCGTGGGCGGAGCCACCTTGACCGCGCAGATCGGGTTTTTGCTCGGCTTTTTATCTTCGCGCGTCCTCGGTCAGTACGACACGGGACCGCTTCTCTCGAAGGAAAGAGCCGGCGAGCCAGGCAAGGTGTTCTTTCTGGACGGGAACATCGTCGCCGCGGCGGCGAGACTCGGGGTCCCGGTGGACGGGCTGAGGCTCTGGATCGTACTCCACGAAATGACCCACGCCCTCCAGTTCGAAGGCTACCCCTGGCTGCGAGAGCATCTGGGAGGACTCCTCGAAAGCCTCATCGCCCCGCTCGCGGAAAAGCTCGGCGTCCGCGAGACCGTCCGCCGTCTCTCCGAGAATCTCAAGACCGGCGGACGTTCGCTCGAACTGATGATGACGAGGGAGCAACGCCAGTCTTTCGACAGGATGCAGGCGGCGATGAGCGTTATCGAGGGTTATTCGGACTACGTCATGCACCACGTGGGACGGGAGATAGTCCCCGGCTACGACTACCTGAGCGCGAAGATGGCGAAGAGCCGGGCGCACCGACCGCCGCTCGAAACCGCCGTGTTCCGCATAACCGGCATGGACATGAAGCTGGAGCAGTACCGACTCGGAGAACGTTTCGCCGACGCCGTGGTAAAGAGGCAGGGGATGGAAGGTCTCAACCGGGTGTGGGAGAGCCCCGAAAACCTCCCGACCCTCGAAGAAGTCCGCGACCCCGGACTCTGGATGTTGAGGATGGAGACGGGTCGCTTCGCTCGTAACTACAGGGAGTAGGGAGGTAGGGAGTGGGGAGTAGGGAAAGACGAGTTGTCGAGGCATCCACCGCCGAAGCCTCCACGCGAATATGTCGAGAGTCCGTCGAGTGGGAATGCGTGGGTATTGAGGAAGAGAGAGTCGAGAACATCCCTACTCCCCACTCCCCACTCCCCACTCCCTGTATTTGAGATGGAGAGCCAACCGCTCGGATACGAGTTCGTCTCCGAGGAGGACGCTCGCGCCTCCGCCTCCGAGCTGGACCGGCGCTTCACCGAACGGGAGCTGGTCGGGCTTCGCGTCTACCGCATAGTCTGGAACGGCAACTTCCTCGTCGAGGCGGAGTTCTCGGAGGGCGTTTCGGGATCCCGGCTCGCCGACGCCAGGGCTCTTCTCGGCGAGGCCGGTTCTCCGGTGCATCCCGACGACCTCGAAGACTACAAGCGAGCCACCGATTCCGACCCCGGATCGCCGGGCTGGTTGCGGCGCTTCTTCGGCGAGAGGTAGGTGGAACCTTTCGTCCCGATGCTAGAATGAAACCTATGGCCGGGACCGAGATCCGCGAGAGAGAATTTTATCTGGACCTTCGCGAAGCGAGGCACCGTTTCAACGTGGACGAGTTCTACCGCATGGGCGAGGCCGGCATCTTCGACGAGAAAAGCCGCGTCGAGCTCATCGAAGGAGAAGTCGTCGAAATGAACCCGATCGGGAGCCATCACGCCGGTAACGTGAAACGGTTGAACGCATTGTTTACCGAGAAGGTGCGAGGAGCCGCCATCGTGGACGTTCAAAACCCCGTCCAGCTCTCCGAGCATTGCCAGCCTCAGCCGGACCTCGCGCTCCTCAAGCCGAGAGACGATTTCTATTCCGAAAGCCATCCGACGCCGGAGGACGTTATTCTTCTCGTCGAGGTCGCGGACACCTCGCTCGCCCACGACCGCGACGTGAAAGTTCCTTTGTATGCGCGATACGGCATCCCGGAGTACTGGATCATCGACCTCTCGGGCAGGGAAATACTCGCTCACTCGCGCCCGGAGGACGGAAAGTACCGGATCACCGAAAGAGTCAAAAGCGGCGATACCCTCGTCTGCCGTTCTTTGCCCGATCTCTCCGTAAAGGTCGAGGAAGTCCTCGGCGGATAGCGGTTCTTCTTCGTCGAGCCGCGCATTTCAGCCGGTCGGCATTTCAGCCCGCTTCGCTTTTCAGCTTTGGCATCCGGTCGCTTCGCGCCTCTCCCATTCTTCCCTGTTCAGCGCGTACTCGACTTCCCCGTGTTCCGCTCCCTCGATGGGCTCGTCCCATGCCTCGTGGAACGTTCGCGCGTGTGTGAGGCCCGCCTTCTCCATGACGCGGCGGGAGGCTGTGTTGATCGCCATCGTCCGGGCGATTACGCGCCGCGCGCCGAGTTTGGTGAAGCCCTCGCGG
>JBOHBL010001045.1:0-9501 GCA_050698295.1 Rubrobacteraceae bacterium
GGCGTGATTGACGCCCTCCCGCCTCGGTTCGTCTTCTCAAGGCCCCGATTCAGCGCTCAATCCCTCGGACGTGCGATCAAGGAGCCCAAAGGCTTGCCGACGGCTCTGTTGACAGTCCTCAACCTGACGAGCTGACGTTTGGCGGCGATCTTGAGCGCCGCATCCCGCTGGTCCATAAGTATCTGCCGTTCGTCGTCGGTCAACCGGTCCACATCGATCTCCGCCAACGGTCTGTCCGACCCGCCGAGCACAAAGGCGGCGATGGACAACACCGCCGCAATGAGGGAAGCCCAGGCCGGCCACAGCTGGATATCACTGACCTTGACCTCGTCGATGAGCGCCGCAAGCACCAAGGTCAGGGCCGATCCCGCAAGGAGCATGCCAGAGAGGCCCGAGTCCGACTCTCGGGTCCGGCGCCCCACACGCAACCAACCCGTGATCGCCAGAACCTGGCAGGCGAAGCCGATCAAGAAGCTCACCCACACGACCTGGATACCAACCCCGGTCGACAGGCCCTCGCTATGAATGTTCCGGAACTGCGTTTCACCCGTGAACGCGAGTCCGCCACAGATCGGGGCGAGGCCTGACAGAGCCACAACAACCTGATTCCCGGCCGAACGCGGCAAGCAAAGAGACCAGAATCCCTGAAGTCTCTCGTGGAGGTACAGGATGTATGGGGCTCGGTCGAGCACCTCCTGCTCCACGTCGCCAACGGTGAGTTTGACCCCCTTCGGAACGCGATCAGCCCAATCGACCGCATCGTGCCACGTCTTCTTCATCTCACCAGCCCCAGACCTCGCCTCCCGGAGTAGCGCAATTACTCGCCCCTCTTGGCTAGCCACTTCGGATTGATCGCCAACGCCGTGACGTAGAGGTCCTTGGTCGGGAAGTCGACATCCTTCACGTCCACCTCCAGTGCCACCGAGGGTTCGCCGGTGGCCAGATCCGTACGCACTAGGCTCAGCTCTGTCAGCTCCGTCCACACCCGGTCGCCGGATCCGCTTCGCTTCCAGCGCTTGTGGAGATCACCGTCGGCGGTAAGCGAATACGCGGCGTTCGACGAGAAGGTCAACACCTCTGCGTCGAGCCCGATGGAGCCCTCCACATGGCCGACCTCGCGCGCCCGAATCGGCGAGCCTGCACCGGTCGGCAAGGCCGCGCTCCACATCGTGTTCTCAACTACCCAGAGGAGCCGACCGTCCGAAACCGTCACCGCCGACGGTCCGCCAATGTGCGAGGAGTCACCCGCCGGATAGCGAATCTCGTGGTCAACAGCAGCCCGCCCTGCCGGCGTTCCCTTCGCGGTGTTCCAAGTGCGCACGAGGTGTTGGCCGTCTTTCTCCCACGCTTCATAGACGATGCCGTCGACACAGGGCGACGTGGCGCCAGGGCCGGTGGGTTCCAATGGGCTCAGGATATCCGTACCGTCGTGCGGATAGGCCGACGTCAACGCGGCGCGGTTCCACTGGCTCTCCGCGATCGATTGGCTGTCGTCCTCGAACGCCTTGGTTCCGCTTCCCCTCCCTGGCGCGAACACGCGCTCGCCGCACACAGCGGCCGTCGACGTCACACCATAGGGAGACACCCGCGTCGTCGCTGTGCCACTGTCACCGTCGATGTATGTCACGAACGGATCCTCGGACGCATCCTCGGGGCTGAAGCCGACCAACGTCCCCGCTCCGACCTGCACGCGGTACCACTCATGATCCGTCTTGAGTGTCTCGCCAGCATTCGTACGCTCCTTCGAGGTCAGGCCAGTCTCGTCGATCGTATAGTCGTGCGTCGGATCGGAGGTCGTTATCCCGTGCTCCGTCCAGGAGATCCCGGCCGTCTCGACCCCCTCGAGTTCGATCGCTCGAGTCTTCCCCTCGGGCGAGACCAGAACCAGATGACTGGACTCCTCCCCGCCTTCTTCCACCCGCATCGCCAGAATGGCATCCTCAATGGCGAAGTCCTCCGGTGGCGGATCAACCGCACATCCAGAAACCAAGGCCGCAGTAGCCACCGCCAACGCCGTCACTCGCCGAGTCACCGCTCACATCCTGCCGTTAGTAGGTTGATTCAAAGACGCCTTGTCGAAAGCGCCGAAGCTTCGGGTCACGAGCACAGTTCGCGGGCAGCGCAGAACCCGTGCCAACCGCATGCGCGCTGAGTTAGTGGACGCCCTTGTCGCTCGCATCGAACTCACGCCACCCCACGTGTCGGTACTCGAGCACGCGCCGCCACTCACGCTCGTCGAGCCCGTCGAGCTCCGACCAATACCCCAATGGCATCTCCCGGAGCCGGATCCGATCGCCCTCGTCGACATCGACCAGTCGACGGTGGATGAGCACGTCGAGCAGCCTGTCCCGCGCAACGCTGACCCGGAGCCGCTCGTCCGACCTTCGAGGCCCACGCCGCGGCGGCTTCCGACTCTTCGCCCGACCCTCAGGCTTGGACGCCAACTCCAGCGCCAGATTGACCAGCCCCAGAATCGCCGCTCCCAACGCAAGAATCGACAGCCACGGCATCTCGGGCAGGTCCAAGACCAACATCAGCCCGTACGCCGCTCCTGCCGCGATCGCCGTGACCGCCGCGGTCGTGACGCCGACAACGCTACGGCGCCGAGTCTCCCACCATGCGGCCAGCCAGATGCCGGCAACAAGAATCCCGACCCCGAAGGCGATCCGGGCGAGCCACAGCAAGCCCTCCGCGCCTATGTCCTGGCTTGCGGCGAGCGCCACCAGCACCAGCCCGACCATGGCAGCACCGACAATTGGCAGGGCGATGAGCGCGAACACACCCATCGCGACAGCGCCAAGGACGTTGAGCACGAACCGGCCTGGAAGCGGTGGGTAGTCACGCTCCATTACCGTGGCCTCCGCATCACCCCACTTGAGCGGCTGCGAGAACGGCGCCGTACGCGCCCATCCGTCAACCGCCTGCCGGGCCCACTTCTCCTGCGCCTCATCGGTCTTACGCGCCCATGCGAGGAGCACCTTTGGAGCCGCCATCAGTTCCCCTTCCCGAGATTCCTATTCGCCCTTCTTGGCCAACCACTCCGGTTTGACCGCCAGTGCCGTGACATAGGCATCCTTGGTCGGGAAGTCGACGTCATCAACGTCGACATTGAGCGCCACGGACGGGTTCCCAGTGGCCAGGTCCGTACGCACCAAGCTCAGCTCTGACAGCTCCGTCCACACCCTGTGCCTACTCTGGCGCCGGCTTTCATGCAGATCGCTGTCCGTGGTGACGGTGTAGGCAGCCTTCGACGAGTACGTCAGAGCCTCTGCGTCGAGCCCGATGTCGCCCTCAACAACGCTGTCGACCTCGCGTGCTTTGATCGGTCCGGCGGCGGTGGTCGGAAGCGGCGCACTCCACATCGCGTAGTCGGCGATCCAGACGAGCTGGCCGTCCGCGACCTTCGCCGCAAGCGGTCCACCTATCTGCGAGGAAGTGTCCGCCGGATAGACGATCTCGTGGTCGACAGCGGCCTGCGCCGCCGGCGTTCCCTTCGCGGTGTTCCAGGTACGTACATTGTGCTGGCCGTCGTCGTTCTCCCACGCCTCGTAGACGGTGCCGTCGACACAAGTCGACGTCGCGCCCGGGCCGGTGGGTTCCAGTGTGCTCATGATGTCCGCACCGTCATGGGGATAGGCCGAGGTCAACGCGGCGAGGTTCAACTGACCCTCGGGGATCGAGTCGCTGTCGTCCTCGAAGGCCTTCGTGCTCGATCCCCTCCCTGGGGAGTACACACGGTCGCCGCACACTGCCGCCGTCGACGTCTCGCCATACGGAGACACCCGCGTGGTGGCTTTGCCAGACGCCCCGTCGATGTAAGTCACGAACGGGTCATCGGCCGCATCGTCGGGGCTGAACCCCACCAACGTCCCCGCCCCGACCTGCACGCGGAACCACTCAGAGTCCGTCTTGCGCTTCTCGCCAGCACTCGTCCGCTTGTTCGCGGTGAGCCCAGACTTGTCAATCACGTAGTCATGCGTCGGATCGGACGTCGTGATCCCGTGCTCCGACCAGGAGATCCCAGCGGTCTCGATCCCGTCCAACTCGACCGCACGCGTCTGCCCGTCGAGCGAGACCAGCACCAGATAGCTTGAGTCCTCCCCGCCCTCCTCCACACGCATTGCCAGAACGGCAGTCTCGATCGCGAAGTCCTTCGACGGTGGCCCAGTGGTGCACCCGGTCAGCATGGGGGCAACGATCGCCAGACTCCCTGCGAAAACGAACGTTGCTGAACGACCTCCGCGAAACCGCACGTAGTTGACCTTTCCGAGACGATGAACGATCAGGATCCTAACGATGGCGAGGACCGGTCGTCCTTCGGGCCGTGGATACGTCGAATGGCACCGTTGCGTACCGCAAGCCTGTTGCATAGGTTGAACCCGGCTGACTCACGTCAGTGATCCATAGTGAACCCATCCGGGAAGGTCATCCATGCGCTCGCCCAAGCACGAGGCGGCTTCGTTCGCCGCACCCGCATCGACAGTCTTCGGGCACGCGCTCGGCGTTGTGCAGAGTAAGAAGGCAATGTCGATCCTCGCTGTGCACAACGAGGGAAGAAAGCTGGTCGTCTTCGAGAAGTCGAAGATGTCCAATCCGAAGATCTACGTCATCAACGTCGAGGGCCAAGGCGCGCAGTCCGTGCTGCATGTCGTTGCCGGCGCCGACCCACGGATGCGCGGTGCCTTGCTCGACGGAATGCTCAACCAGAAGGGCGCCGCTAAGTTCGTGGTCTCCGTCCAAGAGGCCGCCAGCGGCGCAATGGCAGCACCCTCGACACCCGTCCCCAACCACTACATGCAGAAGAAGCAGCAGATCCCGTGGGAAGACCCCAACGTCGAGCCCGACATCCAGCTCGGCTTCTCCTGGCTGGGGCTCGCGTCACACACCTGACATCTCATCAGATGGGCTGGGGGTCGCGTCACCACGCGACCCCGCGCCCTTCAGCTTCCTGCTCGTTCAACCCATCGAAGCGTCGAGACACACACATCGAACGCCATCTTGTAGCCGACGATGTCAGGGTCGTCACCGGGTGTCGAAGACGGGCGCGCGAACGAAGCGACCAACTGTAGAGCTCGCCGGCGCCTTGAGCCCGGGACCGGTGTCAGGTATTCGATCCCAGTGCGCGTCATGGACGAGCCCTCAATGTCCACCACACGCTCACGCTCGACCCGGATGACACGCTTATCGCCGAATAGCGGCTGCGCACCTTCGTTCGCGATCAGACTCCGCACGTAGCCATCGATTGGGGCCTCGGGAGTCGACTTACGGAGCGTCGCTACCATCGAACCCGGAACCAACAGCGTGTCGTCGTCTCCAGACGTGGCAGCGTAGTAGGCGATCACTCCGTTCTTCCGCATCGACTCGTAAGACTCGATCAGCATGCGACTCGCAGACGCAAACAGATCAGGACGATGCATCTGCATGAACCGGGACTTCAGAGCCTGGCTAAGTTGATCCTGGTCGGCCTCATCTGGTGACCTCCGTTCCCACCCCGGCAACATCTTCAACTCGAAGTCCGGGTCAGGGGCCACCCCGAGCGACTCGCGCAACGACATTCCCCCAATCGCCATCAGCGCCCCTCCTCCCGCATAAATGTGCCGAACGGAGCATCCATCATCTGGTCGTAATCAGACTTTCCAATAAGACCTCGGGAAACCAGAATCTTTCCCGCAGATATCCGATCCCAAACCATCTTGCTCTTAAGGTCGCGACGAGCCCTCATTTGACGAGCCATTTCCGTTCTCTTCACACCAAACAGATAGCCACCCAGGTGCGCGACTGCGACCCCGAAGCAAACCCACATCGACATGAGTTCAATCTCGCCGCCGTTCGCAAACTTCACGCCGCGAACATTGGCCAACAACAGTCCGGCTCCCGCGCAGACGCCGAAGTACAGAGGATAAAACAGGACACCTCCACCAGGATTACGCCCACCCCTAACCCAGCTGACGATATTGTAGATCAACCAGAAGGTCATCACGGCGAAGCAGGCCGGAACGATCAGTGATGCTCGACCCGGATCGTATTCAACACTCAGGTTTCCGCCGCGGATTCCGCCACCGCCGCCCCAATACTGGGCTGCACCAAAGAGTGGAACAATAAAAACAGCAAGAAGAAGGCCAATGAACAGCCATGCTGGCATGTTGGAATTGCGCACACGAGGTTTTCCGGGAATCAGATCCTCATCTGAGGCACCGCGATATGTGGCGATCACCCGCTCAATATCACCCAGCGACACATTCTCTGAATCTGGAACCTCCGATGCCCACTCATCCGGAGACTTGCCCGCGTCCTTACTCAAACCGATTCACCCATCCATACATCTAGCGGCCCATGCGCGACCTCGCCGATAGGTTCCGACACGAATTTCAACCCTTCAGGAGTCAAAACCTCAACCGCGTCAATAATGCTATAAAGATCAGGCGTCATAGCATCATAGACGAGCGGGAGCGACGGAGCGACACTTACGACAACAGCGTGCCCACCATTCTTGAACACGAACGCGGACGCAACAAATCGAGGTCGAGACGACTCTTCTACGTATACGCACTTCATTCCAGGACCGATGTTCTCAGCTTCCCACTCACTGAGGACATAGCCGCGATCCAACCAGATACCCAATCCATCGAATCGCCGAATGGCGATCGATACTCGCCCGATAATCGGGCCAGAAACGGGCAAGAATAGGAGATTTATGATGGCCTCGGAGTCTCTTTCAACCCATGCCGCCGTCAATAGCGACGAGATTACATCCTTCTCGCTCTCTGGCTTGCCCCAATCACGCACCAAGTCGCGTGCGACGTCATCAGCCCACAGTTTCGGGTCATCGATGCGGACGGGAACTTCCAGCCATCGTGATGCACTGGTTTGTGCCGTCACACGCCATGCGTCATTCAATGTTCCGGGCCCTTTCGGAATTGATACCGGCACTACAGGAAGTTCAGTGGTCGGAACCACTCAGTTCCGACGTCGTCCTTGTTGAAGGCATCGAAATCGATGTCTTGGCCGAAAACCTTCTCGGCCGCACTCCCTGGGATGGAGGCCATACTCTGAAATTTGTCGCCAGCACCGAAAGCAGCCTCTACAGCAGTTCCGAAGTCATTGAAGTTCGTACCGCTGAAATCGCCCGTATTCATTCCAGCGAAGTTTCGAGAAACCAGGTCTACCATGCCGCTCGGGTTCGCATCGTTCCAGGCAGCTTTAGCGCCACCGCCGACCTTCTCGATGAGGTTTCCATCAACCCCCTTGCCAGCATTGTAAAAGTCCTGGAACTTTCCAACTGCTTTCGCGTCAGGGTAGCCGTCACCGAGGACCTTCCTAGTCATGTCCCAGCCGTCTTTGAGTTTGCCTGCCCCCGTTTTGGCGGCCTTGACTTCGTCCACGTAGCCAGCAAGTTTGCCTAGTTTGCCAATCTTCCCGAACGGGAGGATATCCACGGCCGCCCAGGCGACGTCTGACCACTTTGCGTGACCATTCGCAGCTTGAATGGTCTTCGCGATGAGTACGGCGGCAGCCAACGCGAGAGCGATCGCAGCGAACGGGCCTGCCAGGAAGAGAGCTAGGACGCCGACCACGAGCGCGACGACTTCGAGGATCTCCACGAAGTTGTCGAAGTACTCCATGAATCCGTCTTTGATCTTCCCGCCAGTACCGTCGGTAATGCCGGCAGTCGCCTCATCAAAGGCGTCTTCCCAGGTGTCGTAGAAGGAGTCCCACGCGCTGGCCTTGTCATGCCAATCCTGGTAGGCAGCAAGCTTTGCCTGGTTATCCTCGGCTTCCTTCTTGGCCTCGGGGCTATCCGCATCGTGCCCACCAATGCCAAGGAACCCGCCGTCCTCCTCCGGAGTCGTCGAGCCGTCCTTGTCGCCGTCGAGACTCTCGTACTTCGCCCACAGTTCTTCGCAGTCATCGGCGGTGTTGTCGATATTGTTCTGAACCAGGCCCAGCTGGTCCCCGTACTTGACCAGGACAGGCCCCACAGGCTTGTAAAGGTCCGCAGCCTCCCCCAGAGCCTTCCAGGACTCACCGATGCCCTCCTTGAGCTTATCGGCGTATTTCCCCTTCAAGTTCTCATTGAAGTCGCCTTGCTCCGCAGCATGCAGCGTTTTTGAGGCCTCTTCCATGGCTTCACCCAGCTTGGTGATTGCCTCGCCTCGCCCGGAGATCTTCTCCGGGTGACCTTCGACGTGTTCGATGTAACGCCCCTTGGGCGATGGTGCCGAGTACCCCATGCCACCTTTCCTGTCTGAAGGGCTGACTACTTTTTAGTGGCGTCAGCCATTGCCGTCTCGATCTGGCCGCCCATCTTCTCGTCCTTCTCACGGACGTACTTGATGACCTTGTCCACGGCGTCTTTGATCGTGCCGAGTGACTCCTTGAGTGAGTCCCGCTTGTTGTTCCAACGGTCCTCGAAGTCCTCAGCCGCCTCGCGCAGATCGTTTCGGCCGAACGGATCACCGATGTACGACTCGAGTTCGTCCGCACGGTCTTCAGCGTGCTCGAACTCGTCGATGATCGGTTGCAGATCCTTCGTCAGCTTCTCAAGCTTCTCGTAGGTCACTGCGAAGTCAGCCACCGCAAGCTCCTTGTGCTCTCATGCTCGTCACGTTCATGGGCCCATACGGGCGAACGCCCGAGGGTAGTGGCGAAGACGCCGCCCCCCGGGCGTTCTTGCAGCGATCAGCCGCCAGCGAGCTGCGAGTCCAGGTCCTGGATCGCCGTGGCCATGTCACGCAGAGACTGAGCCATGTCCTCAACGCCGCCGATGGCGTCCTTGAGACCCTGGGTCATCTCCTCGTAGCCGTCCTGGAACTTGCCCGACGCCTTCTCCGTCTTGAACCCGTCTGCCACGAGCTCGTCGACGTAGCCCTTGCACTCGTCCAGAGCAGACTCGATGGTCTCCTTGCCCTGGTCGAGCTTGTCGGCGGTGCCGGTCATCTCGTCGTATGTTGCCCCGAAGTCACTCATCGATCATTGCCTTTCCCGCGATTTCATTGCATGACGCCCTGTCCGGCCGTCGATGGTCACCGTAGGACACACGCCGCGATCTTGTGAAGGGTAAAAACCGATTCGTTGTGATCTTCATACACAGTTCCATACCCCGCCACTGGCGGACGCCGTCATGGTCCACATGGCAACCAAACCGAGGGGTTCAGTAGCCAATTCGTGGCACCGACCATCTGGCACAAACAGGCCATCAGCATAGAGGCCTATTGACCATGGACCTTACCCCGGGTAGCGCCCGCGGCCGCCCGCATTCGTCACGCGGCCGCGGATCTCACACCGGACCTGCTGAGCTACCTCCGAGCCCCTGTCAGCCTCACGCAGAGCCCTCGCCATCGCTCGCCAGGGGCATCTGCATGGTCACCGTGCGGCCCGCTTGGACGAAGATTCCGCGGCCGGCGGGGAAGTCGGTGCGCTTGAGCTTGCCGAAGGGGACCTTGAACAGCGTGTCGCCGTCGTAGGTGTCCGGCTTGAGGGCGATGCCCTGGCGAGACGCCT
>JBOHBL010001046.1:0-2369 GCA_050698295.1 Rubrobacteraceae bacterium
GAGGAGACCATCCGAACCTCGGGATACTCTACGCCGCGACGGAGGTGAAAACGTGCGTCGCCGAGGTGTTCTGGAACACTCGCAACATAAACCTCCGGCGTCGGGAACCCTGGCTCGTTGGCTTCGAGCTGGCGCGGGACGTACGTCTGCTCACCCTCCTCGGCAACTGGCCGACGCGGATGGGCGCGTCCACGGAAATGTCCTCGGGCCGCCGGGATGTCGCCCGGGGTTGGTCGCGAGACATACACGCGGCCTATCCAAATCTGGACGGGATCCTCTACGCCTCTTCCATGAACGCCTCCCGCGAAGCATTCGCTCTCTACGAGAGAGGCGCGTCCGCCATCCCCGCCCGCCCGGCGCTGCACGAACCGCTCTCGCACCCCGGCCTCCGGGCAGACCTCGAAAGGTTCAAGGACGACCTCGGCTACGGCCTGATCCCTTGAGCACGAATCTCCCCGCCGCTTCACGCTACGAACAAACATCCAGACCTCACAGGTAGTGATACACTTGTGATTACTTTATGAAACACGGTCGTAGCTGGAGGTTGATGTGCGCAGCGTTGGGGCCAGAGAGCTAAAGCAGCACACGGGGGAGATCATCGAGAGGGTCCGAAACGGCGAGAGGGTTCTCGTGACGTTGCGAGGCGAGCCGGTGGCCGTGATCTCACCGGTGGATCGGCGCGCCATCGAGGAAGCCGTCGAGAGCGAAGCCAGAAGAGCGGAGCAAGAATCCCTGAATTGGCTGGTCGCCAGCGAAAGCTCCTTCTCGTTCTGGGACAACCCCGAAGACGAGGTTTGGGACGACGAGGCCAGCGATCCTCCAAGCCACGCGGAGCGGTAGGCCCCTTGAGCGAGGAGGCTTACCCGCGGGGTTCGGTTGTGTTCGTGCCGTTCCCGTTCACCGACCTTTCGGGAAGGAAGAGAAGGCCCGCGCTGGTGGTCTCGCCGGCGGGTTTTCACGACGAGGATCTCATCCTGTGCGCCATCACGTCGCAACTCCCGGAGAAACCCTCCGAGTGGGACGCTTCGCTCGCGGCGGAGGACATGGTCGAGGAGAAGCTACCGAAGAGGAGCGTAGTCAAGGTCGTCAAGCTCTTCACCATGCACCGGGCGCTGATCTCCGGCGGCTTCGGGACGGTAAAGGAGAGAAAGCTAAAAGAAGTCCTCGACAAGTTACGGACACTCTTCGCACCGGATAGTCCACGAGAACCGCAAACATGACCAATTTCTCGAACACAGCTCACCAGAAAAAACAGAATTCCAACTCTACTGCTGCCCTACTGCTGCCATTCCGCCCGGAGGAGCTTTGAGAGAGTTTCGTACAAAATCGCGTTTCACCTGCGGAACCGAACAAAAAAAGAGAGCCGACGAGCGGACTCGAACCGCAGACCTGCTCATTACGAATGACAAACAGGCCGTTGCAGCGGGTTGCACGGCATTGCGAATCCCGCATATATAAGGCGTTTTCTCTTCCCTGTTTTGCACGGCGTTGCACCGTATTGCGCTCCCGGTGGTATCAGCGTGGTATCAAATGGGGTCAGAATTTCCGCCGTTTCTTGCTAGCTGCGGAGCGGCATGAGTCATTACACGTCTTTTTGTTCTTGCGGGTGGCCTCGAAGGGTTGGCTGCAGTTCTCACAATAACGAATCGGCTTGCTATTCGTCGCCAGCATGAAAAGTTGCAGATAAAGTGCGCTGAAAAGATCCGAGCATTCGTGAGTCGGGCATAGCCCCTGTTTCTGTGCGGCACCCGCCCGGAGCCGGACGGCGGACACAAGATCCGTGATGATCTCGCCCACCGCGTTTTGAGCGATAAGCACGGTTAGCTCGTTCGGACGCTCCCCCGAAGCGTCCGAATCCGACGCGAGCCTCCAATAATCCTTATCCGCCTCGAAGCTCTTACGGAATTGGCGATTCAGGCGAGACCCGGAAGATGTTACCCTCGCCTTGATCGCCTCCACATCCCGCTCTCTAACATCAATATACGCGCTCAAGAGATCGTGGGCATACTGGGCCTCGTCTCTGAAGTCCTTTACGAGCATAGAGTGTCCGGCTGGCCGAACCGTTTCGAGAAGACGGTTTTTGATCGCGGCGCTAAGACCGGAGGATGCCTCCGAATCCCCGTCGAGGATGGAATCCGGGTTGATTGGTTCTCCTTGCCTCCACTCCAATCCCTTCGCCGGCAGACCAAACCGCGAAACCCAACGCCGAATCCGGGCCTCCGAGGGTTTCCCATAAGCCGCGAGCTTTGCGAAACTGGTGAAGAGATCACTATGCTCCAGCGGCATCACACCCTCAATACCTCCGTACTCCACCCATATACGCTCGTCTTTGATGCCCACGCTTTCAGGCTTGTGCAGCCAGCATGTGT
>JBOHBL010001047.1:0-1289 GCA_050698295.1 Rubrobacteraceae bacterium
TTTTCAGGCAGCGACAGCGCGCGTCCCATCGAGCGCGACTTCTCGTCCGAGCTCGTAGGCGGCGTGCTGCAGTTGGGCCTGTCTCTCGTTGCGGTTCCGAGCCCGCGTATCAGTGACGACGATGGCGAGGCCGGCCGAGAAGAGCAGCATCGTCAGGACGTGACCGATAGGGATGGGAGTAGCGAGAAACACGGGCTTTTCCTTCAGGTGGCGTTCCTTTGGAGCCACCAGAATGCGGCTCCAGGAGTAAGGGTGGGGCCCGAACAGATCCCCTGTCCTCGGAATTGGGGACTGACTCACGAGTAAGGGCCCGATGGCACTAGACCCATAGCCCAGCCGGGCTACTACGGCGGTGCGAGCTCGCCCCGCTTTTCCTGCGCCAGGCGCAGCAGGTCGAAGAGGGTCATGCCGAATCCTTTCTCTGCGAGGTCCTCGGCGAAGTCGAGCGGGATCGTTCCCCGTTCGCGGGTCACGTAGTTCTGCAAACTGTTGTGGCTCACACCGCTCACCCGAGCAAGACCGGTGTACGTCATCCCTCTGTCGTCGACGAGCTGGCGGATCACTGCTACCAGCGCTTCATTGAGGGTCATGGCTGCTCTCCTTTCAGTGGGTCCACTTGGACATGCTGTTGTGTCCATTCAACCAGCAGTAACAGATGCCGGGAAGACCTAGGACCAAGGCCTTACTTACATAGCCCGTTTGGGCTATGGAATCTGCTCCGTCCGGGTGATTGTCGAAGTTACGTCCCATGGAGCATTGACCTGTGTCCGATTGGACAGTTAGTCTCGTCCACATGAACACAGCCCGAACCAGAGTCGCGGACCGGATCCGCGTCGCCATGGAGGCGAAGGGGGAGAACCCCTACAGCCTCGCCGCCAAGACCCACATCCCGCGGGTGACCATCCTCCGCAAGCTGGACGGTGGGGCCGCGTTCAACGTGGACGAGCTGGAGGCGATCGGGGATGCCCTCGATATCGCGCCGGAGGAACTGGTTCGGAAGGACGCGGCATGAGCCGGCGCACCGTCGCCCCGCTCCCGGCGCGCGAGTGGCTGACCACCGACGAGGCCGCCGCGTGGCTGGGCTGCTCGAAGGACACCATCGCCCGCGCCAAGGCTGCATCCGAACTGAGCCCCAAGAAGCGCCGCGAGCGGGGTGGTCCGGACTACTACCGGATCACCGAGCTGCGCGCCTGGGTCGAGACGTGGGAGGACGCATGATCCCCGACTCCCTCGACTTCATCAGCCGCCCCGTCACCGAGGAGCAGGCCGAGTACGCCGCCGCACAGACC
>JBOHBL010001048.1:0-1143 GCA_050698295.1 Rubrobacteraceae bacterium
CTACGCCGACGCCTTCGAGCTGCGGCTCGAGGGGCCGGATCGCTGCTCGCCCGAGGAGTGGGTGCGCGCGGGGGTCGCCGCCACGCCAGCCTGGATCAAGCAGATCGCCGGCGCCAAGAACGGCCTCGGCTCGGTCCGCATCGTCGAGTCCAATGCCGAGGTGGTCGTGCTGGAGGACTCCGACACGCTGATGGACACAGTGATAATCGGCCGCAACGTCGAACCCGAGCGCAGGGTGCTCACGACCGTCCTGCGCTACAGGCGGTCGCTGCTCGCGCGGGCGGTCTGGGCGTTCGTGGGGGTTCTCCACCGGCGGACGGCGCGGCGGGTCGTGGCGGGGGGCTCCGGCAGGGAGATCGAAACCTCGCCTTTAAGTGTGGGGCGCATAGCGGGACCGGGAATGGCCGCGGAGTCCGCCAATTCAAGGGGCTTTTCTTCGCCCGTGCCGCGGGGCAGGAGGACGGGCGCTTCGTCCGAACACGAAAACGCCGTCGCCGGTGCTACGGGACCTTCCGCGGAGGCGGTCGCCCGTCCTCCGCCTTGGAGGGGTTGCGGCCGTCCCGGCTGGACGTGGCACCGGCTACGGCGGTGGCGTAAAGAGGCCGACACGGGGGCGGATGGGACGCAGGAGCGGGAACCAAGGAGGCAGACATGGGAACCAAGGAGGCAGACATGACCAAAGTGATCCTCGACATGAGCACGTCACTCGACGGGTTCATAACCGCGTCGAACCGTCGTCCGGAGGAGCCGATGGGCGACGGCGGCGAGCAACTCCACGGGTGGTTCTTCGGCGAGGACGAGCGCGATCGCGATGTCCTCGCTCGCGCGGGAGAGAGCCTGGGGGCGCTCGTCTGCGGGCGGCGCACCTACGACGACTCGGTCCGGTTTTGGGGCGCGGACGGCCCGACCGGCGCGGCGCGGCTTCCGCTGCTCGTCGTCACCCACGAAGCGCCGAAGGAGAGCCCCGAGGGGGGCGTCTACACCTTCGTCACCGACGGCATCGAGAGCGCGCTCGAGAAGGCTAAGGACTCCGCCGGGGACGGGGACGTCGCCGTGATGGGCGGCGCGGATATCGGGCGGCAGTTCATCGAGGCGGGGCTGGTGGACGAGATCGGGGTCCACCTGGTGCCCGTGCTATTCGGG
>JBOHBL010001049.1:0-12315 GCA_050698295.1 Rubrobacteraceae bacterium
GCATGAAGGAGAGCTTTTAAGCATCGCGGGCTGGAAGCCCGCGCCCCCAGGCTTGGAGATACTTAACCGGATTCGGCATCACATGTTCAGCTCGCGGCGGCGACCTCGGGGAATAGTTCGCGCAGGAAGCGACCGGTGTGAGACCCTTCGACGCGGGCGACTTCCTCCGGCGAGCCGGTCGCGACTACCTCGCCGCCCTCATCTCCCCCTTCGGGGCCGAGGTCGAGGATGTGATCGGCGGAGCGTATGACATCCAAATTATGTTCGATGACGATGACGGTGTTTCCGGCGTCCACGAGCCGGTGGAGTATTTGAAGCAGCCGTTCCACGTCGGCGAAATGCAAACCCGTCGTCGGCTCGTCGAGGATGTAGACGGTCCTGCCGGTCGCGCGTTTCCCAAGTTCGCTCGCGAGTTTCACCCTCTGAGCTTCGCCGCCGGATAACGTCGTGGCGGGCTGCCCGAGGCGGACGTAGCCGAGGCCGACGTCGTTAAGGGTGTTGAGCCTTCTGGCTATCGCCGGGACAGGCTCGAAGAAGGAGCAGGCTTCCTCGACGGTCATTTCGAGGACGTCTGAGATGGACTTTCTTTTATAAGTTACTTTGAGCGTCTCGTTGTTGTAGCGGCGGCCCTTGCAGACCTCGCACGGGACGTAGACGTCGGGGAGGAAGTGCATCTCTATCCGGATCTGGCCGTCACCCTTGCACGCCTCACAGCGCCCGCCCTTGACGTTGAAACTGAAACGTCCCGGCTTGTAGCCCCTCACCTTCGCGTCCGGCGTCTGCGCGAAGAGCTGTCGGATGTGGTCGAAGACTTTGGTGTAGGTCGCCGGGTTGGAACGCGGTGTGCGTCCGATGGGACTCTGGTCGATGTCGATGACCTTGTCCACGTCCTCGACGCCGCGCAAACCCGCGTGCCTGCCGGGACGGTTCTTTCCCCGGCTCACCTGGTTCGCGAGCGACTTGTACAAAATGTCGTTGACGAGGGTGCTTTTGCCCGAGCCGGAGACGCCCGTCACGCACGTGAACACGCCGAGCGGGAACTCCGCGTCGACGCTCTTCAAATTATTCTCGGAGGCGCCAAGTACCGTGATCCCACCGGTCGGCTCGCGCCGCTCCTCCGGCGGCTCGATGCGCCTTCGACCGGAGAGGAAGTCCCCGGTGACCGAACGCCGCTCGGCCTCGATGTCTTCGACGGAGCCTTCCGCGATGATTTCGCCGCCGTGGATGCCCGCTCCCGGCCCCACGTCTATGACGTGATCAGCCGTGCGTATGGTCTCCTCGTCGTGCTCGACCACGATGAGCGTATTCCCGAGGTCGCGCAGCTTCATGAGGGTTTCGAGGAGCCTCTTGTTGTCCCGCTGATGCAGCCCGATGGACGGCTCGTCGAGTACGTAAAGTACGCCGACCAACCCGCTCCCGACCTGGGAAGCGAGCCGTATCCGCTGCGCCTCGCCGCCGGAGAGAGTGCCCGCGGCCCGGCTGAGAGTAAGATAACCCAAACCGACGTCGACCAGGAACCCCAAACGTTCCCGGATCTCCTTGATGACCCGCTCCCCGATCAACCACTCCCGCTCGGTGAACTCGACGTCCTCGAAGAAGTTCTGAGCGTCGCGCACGGAGAGTTCGGTGAACTCGTGGATGTTCTTCTCCCCGACGGTCACGGCGAGAGCCTCGGGCCGAAGGCGCGCGCCCTTGCATTTCGGGCAGGGGACATGGCTCATGTATTCCTCGATCTTCTCTCGACGATACTCGGAGTCGGTCTCCGCGTACCGCCGCTGCAAATTCCCCACGACGCCGTCGAAGCGCGTCATGTACTGCCGCCGCCGACCGTAACGATTCCGGTAGGAGATGTATATCTTGTCCCCGTTCGTCCCGTGGAGGACGAGCTCTTTTTGCTCATCCGAAAGCTCATACCACGCAACGTCGAGGTCGATGGAGTACTTGTCGGACAAGGCCCACAAGATGCTGTTCTGGTACTCGCTGGAGGAGTTCGCCCACGGCGCGACCGCCCCGTCGTTTATGGACAAGTCAGCGTTCGGGACGACGAGTTCGGGGTCTATTTCGAGGCGACTCCCGAGACCGTCGCACCGCGAACACGCGCCGTGCGGGCTGTTGAACGAGAAGGTCCTCGGTTGAATCTCCGCTATCGAAGCTCCGCAGTTGGTGCACGAGAAGTTCTCGGAGAAAAGCATGGACTCGCCGTCCGAGCCGTTCTTCTCGACGGTCTCTATCTGGACGAGCCCGTCGGCGAGCCTCAGCGCCGTCTCGATGGAGTCGGTGAGCCGGCGCTCGATGCCCTCGCGGATGACGAGCCGGTCCACTACGACTTCGATGTCGTGCTTGTACTTCTTGTCGAGGTTGAGGTCAACCGGAAGTTCATGGAGTTCTCCATCGACCCGAACCCTCGCGTAACCGTCCTCGGCGAGTTCCCTGAACATCCTGCCGTACTCGCCCTTTCGCCCGCGCACGACCGGGGCCATCACCATGAAGCGCGTCTTCTCGGGCAAAGTCAAAATCTTCTCGACCATCTGTTGCGGCGTCGAGGAGGCGACCGGGAAACCGCAGACGTGGCAGTGAGGCCGTCCGGCGCGGGCATAGAGGAGACGCAAATAGTCGTAAATCTCCGTGACGGTGGCGACCGTGGAGCGGGGGTTGTTGCTCGTCGTCTTCTGGTCGATGGAGACCGCCGGAGAGAGCCCGTCGATGTGGTCCACGTCGGGTTTGTCCATCTGACCGAGGAATTGCCTCGCGTATGCGGACAGGCTTTCGACGTACCTACGCTGTCCTTCGGCGTAGATCGTATCGAAGGCGAGCGAACTCTTTCCGCTCCCCGAAAGCCCCGTCACGACCACGAGTTCATCGCGCGGCATCGCGACGGTGATGTCCTTCAAGTTGTGTTCCCGCGCCCCCCGGACTACTATCTGGCTCTCGGCGATCTTCTGCTCCCCTCGGTCATGACCCGGCAAGTATACGGCCCCCACGCGGGAGGCCAAGAGTTTATTTGGCGAGTAGTGTTTTTCTACTCGCCATTCACTGCTCGCTACTAGCCAATTTTACCGCGATGCGCGGGAATGACGAGCTTCCGTTTGCCATCCGCGGCGAACGGGCTCAAAATGATACTCGCCGATTACACCATGTTGCGAACGGAGAACGAGTGGACCTCGGAGACTTCGCCCGAATACTGAAAGAAGAGTTCGGCGCGGAGAGCTTCGCGTCCGGCGACGCTTCGAGGGAAGTCTCCGGCGTCGCGCTCGACGAAGAGGTCGAAGGCTGGCTGGAGAGAGGCGAGGCCGCAGTCACCTCGCGCCGGAGGCTCGACGCGGCTTTTCTCAAACAAGTGGCGGCCTCCGGTTCCCCCGCCGTCGTGTGGCGTTCGGAGGCTCAGGCCGGCAAAGAGACGATGGAACTGGCCTCGGCTCTCGGTCTGGCGCTCTTCGGAGTCTCTCCGAAGACGCCGCTGAGGAGGATCCTTTCGGTCTTCTCCGAGGGGAACGCCCTTCTCGTTCTCTCTCACGGCGTGAGCCGCAGGCTCTCGGACGGCGGGGAGGGTTCGGTGAAGGCTCTCGTCGGACGGATCTCCGAAATGCTCGGCAGGTCGGTCGTTCTCGAAGACCCGGTGGGACGACTGATCTTCGACGAGGCGTCGGGCGCCGATAAACTCGCGGCGGCGCTGGAGGAGAACGGGTTGAGGGCGTCGCGGTCTTCGAGCGTGGAGGAGACGCGGCGGGACAGGCGCGACCGGTACGCGAGGCTGCCGGACGGGTTTTTGTCGGCGCCGGTCGAGAGCTGGCGCGTCGCGGGCGGCGAGTTTCACTGGACGCCCATCGGTTCGGGAGCGGCGTCGGGGCACCTCTGGATCGACCTCGAAGACGCCCCCCTGACGCCGGAGGACGTGGTCCATCTGTACTGGGCGCGACACGCGCTCGACGCCGAACTCGGCAAAGAGAAGATCCGTCTGGAGACCGAACTCGGGGTCCGGGGAGACTTCGTGGACGACCTCATCTCCGGCCATTACGGCTCGGTCGACCTGCTCTTGCAACGCGCCCGCTACCTCGGCGCGGACTTGAAGGGCGGCGCGCTCGTCGTGATCGTGGACATCGACGATTTCGCAAGGTACCTGCAACGGCGCAAACTCAAGGAGTCGGCGATACAGGAATTGAAGAGAAGGCTCGCGGACGCGGTGCGGCTCCAGGCGCGACAGTTGTTTTCCAACTTCCTGACCGGGCCGCGTTCGGACAATGTGATTCTGTTTATAGGGGAGTCGGAGGCGGAATCGCGCAACGAGTTGCCGGAGAAAGCGAACCTTCTCGCCGCTCAGGTGCAACGGTATGTCAAGGGGCTCTTGCCGGATTTGACGGTCTCGGTTGGGATCGGGCGCTACAAGACCGACCCCGGCGCGCTGCCTGACGCCTACTCCGAAGCGGAGGTGGCGCTTGAGATCGGGCACAGGATCAAAGGCCCTTCTTCCGTCTCGACTTTCGAAGACACCGGCACGTACAAACTCCTCTTCAAGGTCCTTCAGGACGACCCGGGGGAACTCGAGACTTTTTATACGGAGACCCTGGAGCCGGCGGTCGACTACGACACTCGCTACGGCACGGAACTGGTGAACACGATGGTCGCCTACCTGAACAACGACGCCTCGACGGTGCGGACCGCGAGCGATCTCTTCGCCCACCGCCACACCATCCGCTACCGCCTCGACCGCGTCTCCGAACTCACCGGCCTCAACGTGGAGAAGAGCGAGGACCGCGAACGCCTCACCCTCGGGATAAAGGCGATGCAACTGCTGGGTCGCGCCCCCGAGAAACCTTCGAGCTTCCGCGACAGATAGAAATACAGGGAGTAGGGAAAAGACGAGGGGATCGAAGCGTTCGCCGTCTAAAAGTCTCCTCTCGAATTTAGCGAGAGTCCGTCGGGAGGGAAGGCGGGAGTATCGAAGCGAAGGGAGTCGAGAACTCCCCCTACTCCCGACTCCCTGTCCTTCTCGACGTCCAACCATCCGGCCCATCGAAGCCACCATGTTTGTACGCCGGGCCAAAGACCTGTCGAGGAAGGCGGCCTAGACTGTGTGCGTGTTGCGGATCGCTCATTTCTCGAAGGAGGTTCTCTTGAGAAGGCTGGTTTTGTTGTTGTCCATGTCGGTGGTGTTCGTGTTGGCATTACCGGCTCTGGCGCTGGCTCAGGATGGGCCGACGGTCGCGGAGCTATCGCTGGCGGCGGACACGGTGTGGGTCATGATCGCATTCGTCCTCGTTCTGTTCATGCAGGCGGGGTTCGCGATGCTCGAGGTCGGGTTCTCGCGGATGAAGAACGTCGGGAGCGTGGTCGCCAAGATTCTGGTGAACCTGGCGATAGCCGCGCTGCTTTTCTGGGCGGTCGGCTTCGCCATCGCTTTCGGGACGGGCAACGCCCTCTTCGGGACGCAGGGCTGGTTCCTCGCCGTCCCGGCCAATGCGGTCAACGACGTGTTCGGCGGGCTCTCGTGGACGCAGGTGCCGCTCTCGGCGAAGTTCCTCTTCCAGGTGGCGTTCTGCGCGGTCTCGCTCGCAATCGTGTGGGGCACGATGCTCGAACGCACCAGGTTCGCGGTCTACGTGGTCTTCGCGGTGGTCTTCGCGGGACTCATCTACCCGCTCGTCGCCCACTGGGTGTGGGGCGGAGGCTGGCTCACCGAACTCGGTAAACAGGACTTCGCCGGCTCGACGGTGGTCCACCTCTCGGGCGCGATGGCGGCGCTGGCCGGCACGCTTCTCCTCGGGCCCAGGCTCGGCAAGTACGACGACGAGGGACGGCCCGTCACGATACCGGGTCACAACATGCCGCTGGCGGTGCTCGGCGTCCTCATTTTGTGGGTTGGATGGTACGGGTTCAACCCCGGCTCGACGATGGCCGCGACCACCCAGATCGCCGACGTCGCTTTGACCACGACGTTGGCGGCGGCATCGGGCGTGCTCGGCGCGATGCTCATGAGCTACGTGTACCGCAGGAACATAGACGTGGGGATGGGCGGCAACGGCGCCATCGCGGCGCTGGTCTCCATCACCGCCTCGTGCGCGTTCGTTGCTCCGTGGGCTTCCATCGTCATCGGATTCATCGCGGGGATCATCATGTACGCGACGCTGGTTTTCGTTGACAGGATCGGGGTGGACGATCCGCTCGGCGCCATCGCCGCCCACGGCATGGGCGGTGTCTGGGGCACTCTCTCGTGCGGCCTGTTCGCCACGCCCGCGCTCGCCACCGTCGGAAGCCCGGGCCTCTTCTACGGCGGAGGCTTCGGCCAGCTCGGCGTCCAGGCCCTCGGCATCGTGGTCTGCGGCGGGTTCGTGTTCATCTCCTCGCTCGCGGTCTTCGCCGCTCTCAAAGCGACGATGGGCCTCAGGGTCAAGCCGGAGCAGGAACTGGAGGGACTCGACCTCCACGAGCACGGCGTCTACGGATACCCGGACCTCGTCGCCACCGACTACCAGAACGGCAGCGCCGGAAAGCCGGACCCGCTCGCCCGCCCGGCCGAAGGCACGGCGTAAGTCAACTCCCCAAGCGCCGACCGGATTAGATCCTCCGGTCGGCGTTTTCCGGAGTCCGGGAACACTCGAACATCAAGGAGGAGGAATTAAGTGGGAGCCCCCATCTTTCAGGCGGCGGCGCACACCAACCACACCATCAGCGTGTACCCCGACCGGGTGGAGATCCGGAGCGGCTGGCAGGGCCAGAACGTCGAGGAGATCAACCTGCGCGACATCGAATCGGTCACCGTTCGCGGCGTGGTGAACTGCGCCCTCACCATCACCTCGAACACGGGTCGCATCTTCGAGTTGCGCCGCATGTCCCTCCCCGAAGCCCGGCGCGTCAGATCCACCATCGAGACGCGCAAGCAAAGAGCCGGGATCTACGATTGACGCGGGCGAGAAGATTCATCGTTCCTCCCGCGGCAAGAGGTTCCGGATCCCCTCCGGCACGGCACTCAGGATCGCACTCTCGATGCGCTCTTTGTTCTTCGCGTAGAGAACGCCGAGAGCGATTATGACGAGCCCGATGCCCGAAAGGACGAACGGGAATAGAAGAGAGTCCTCGAACAGGTCCCACGTCAGGTGTCCGAGGTAGATGAAGACTCCGAGCGCGCCGAAGACGATGAACACCCGCCGGTCCAGCAAAACGGAGAGGAGCATGAACCCGAGGTTGATCGCGCCATACACCGCCCACTCAAACTCGCTCCCGCCCTCGAAGAAAGTCAATCCGCCCCAAAACGCGAACATCCCGAAGAGGTAGCCCCAAAACGCATAGTCTTCCTCTGTTCGCCGGTCCACGACGAAGGAGCCTGTGAGCATGGCGAGGCCGAAGACCATGGACATCCACTGGTACCCGCTCGACTCGAAATAGTCCGTCCCGAAGACGAGCGGCGTCGCATCCATGCTCATAAACCAAAGCGTGAACGCGATCGGCGCGGTGAGGAACGGAAAGCGGACGAAATACAGCGCGATGACTCCGGTGACGACCGTCGCGACCTCCATCGCGAACCACCCGCCGGAGATCCACCGGTAAAAATCCCGGTACATTCCGGGGTCTTCGCCCGGCCACACTCCGAGAGCCTCGTGCATCCCATAAACCGCGAGCGGGGTCATGCAGATGGCGGCGGTGACGAGAAGGCCGCCCGGAACCCGAAGCCCCTCACGTCTCCACATCCAGCCCCCGGAAACGGCGAAGACGGCCGCGTAGGCGAGCGATATCGCCGTGATCCCCGCTCCGCCGAACTCCTCCCAGCCGAGCGTCATGAACCACGCCATCGCGCAAACGACGACTATCGCCCCGAAATAGTACGCGACGTGCGGAAGATCGAAACCAGGCCTCCCATCCTCTCGCTCCCCCAGAACGCGCCAGAGTTCCTCGGCCTGATCCCGCGAGAGTACCCCAAGCGAAACCGCCCGGTCGAGGTCCATCCTGGAAACCCTCATGCTCTTCCTCCGCACTCCCGATCATTGTACGACGGGGCCACCCCAGCCGCCTCCCTCCCGACACCCAGGAATATCACCCGCAGCAGGTACAGGATCGGCAGGGCGGGGATCGACCAGTAGACGCTGTTGAAAATGTATCCCCAGAAGCAAAACTCCGTCCGCGTATAACCAAGTTCGATGAGCCTGGACAACGAGGAAGGGGGATCGTAGGCGTCCGCGCCGCTCCCGTCATACCCCACGAACGCGAACGGACTGCCGGCGACGATCCCATCGGGACACGTGCTCCACAACCCGCCGACATACCTCACACTGCCCCAAACACTCAAATACGAGGCGAAGCAACCGATCACAAACGCCCCGAAAACCACCGGAAAATGCCCACGGAACAACCTGCGCCTCACCCCCCTCCAACCTCCACCCTTCCAACTCACGATCCTCCTTTCCATATCCTTTACTTACATTGTAAATTTACAATGTAAGGGTACAATTTATGGTGTAAGCTGTCAAGAGTTTTCTGAGGGAGGTTTTGGATGGAAGTTACGAGGAGGAAAGGTTTATCGAGGGCGAGGGTTTTAGGGGCGGCGGTTGCGTTCGTGGATCGGGAGGGTTTGGAGGCGCTTTCGATGCGGAAGCTCGGGGCGGAGCTTGGGGTGGAGGCGATGTCGCTCTACAACCACGTCCCGAACAAGGACGCGCTTTTGGATGGGATGGTCGAGGTGGTGCTCAAGGAGCTCGAAATTCCGACCGGGGACGAAGGTTGGGAGGAGAGGGTTCGGGAGGGGTACAGGCGGTTCAGGGGGCTTGCGAAGAGTCATCCCAGAGTCTTCCCGCTGCTCGTCAACCGGCCGCCGAGGAGTCCCGATGGGCTGTGGTTATTCGAGGCGTTCTTGCGGACGATGGAGGAGGCGGGGTTCGACCCGGAGACTTCGTTCCACGCCTTTCGCGTCCTCACCAACTACGCCTTCGGGTATGCGATGGCCGAAATTCGGGGCTTCGCCCTCGAGCCGGGTGGGACGGGGGAAGGAGCCAAAGAGCTTTCGGCGGAGGAATTCCCCGGTATTGCCGCGTTGGGGACGAAGCTCGAAGACGTGGACCACGACGCCGAGTTCGAGTTCGGGCTCGACTTGATCCTCGCTGGACTAAAATCGAAGTCGCGTTGAAGTCCTTTTTGGCGAAACATCCGGTGGTTTTTTCGTCCCTGATCACGGCTGCGCTCTTCGCGTTCGCTTTTGTCGGAAGAGCCCTCTACCCGGTCGTCGTGGTCGGGGATTTGACCCAGCTCGACCCTTCGGCCCTCGAACCCCCGACCGCGATGGAGAGGATAGTCTCCACCTTCCAGAGCGCCGAGGGAGTCTACGGCATCCTCGCCATCGTCTTCGCCGCGGTCCTCCTGACCTGGCTCGGGTGGTGGAGAGACGCCGGGTTCAACGGTTTCTCGAAGTGGAAGAACCTCCCCCTCGCGCTCCCGCCGCTCGTCATCGCGGGACTCGCGCTCTCGGACGGAGTGAGGGCTCCGGAGGGGTTCGGACAGATCGTTGCGTTGCTCGCGACCACGTTTCTGGCAGTTTTTGCGGAGGAGATCGTCTTCCGGGGCCTGATGTGGAAAGCTCTTGTACAAAGGGGCCCGTTCCTCGCCGCCCTCCTGACGGCGGTCCTCTCCGGGATAGTCGCGTACGGCATCAACGCGACGGGAGGACCGGTGCCCGAGGCCCGTTTCATAACCGCGCTCACCCTCTGCGGGAGCTTCGCCTACGCGGCGATACGGTGGCGAACGGCCTCCATATGGCCGGTCATCATCGTCCATTTCCTCGTCTCGCTCTCCCTCGGCTTCGCCAGCCTCGGCTCGACGACCTATCAACTCCTCCTCTACGCGGGCACCTTCGGCTTCGTAATTTATGGCTTGTTCTTGCTGAGAACCGCGCGAGTCCGGACGGACGGAGGTTGAAATGGAAAATCTTCCGCAAGGACTCGTGAACTCGGCCCCTTCATCCGGCGAAGAAAACCCGCTCCGGGTAGAAACGCCCTTCACGGGAGAGACGCTGGGATGGGCGCCTCGCAGTTCGCCGGATTATGTCCGGCAAGCCGCCGGTCGCGCGCGGGAGGCTCAAAAAACGTGGAGCCGGACCTCCCTTCAGGAACGCTCTTCGATCTTCCTTCGTTTCCACGACCTTGTTCTGGATCGCCGGGACGAAGCCCTCGACCTCATCCAGCTCGAAACCGGCAAGGCCCGCAAACACGCTCTCGAAGAGGTGCTGGACACGGCCATCGTCGCCCGGTACTACGCGAAGACGGCGAAGAAGCATCTGGGCTCCAAGCGCAGGCGCGGCGCTTTCCCGTTGCTCACGAAGACGCGGGAGCATCGCCACCCGCGGGGCGTGTGCGGGTTCATCGCGCCGTGGAACTACCCGCTCGTCCTCGCCGCCACGGACGCGATACCGGCTCTCATCGCCGGGAACGCCGCGCTGGTCAAACCGGACGAAAAGGCCCCGTTCACCGCGCTCTGGACGATGAATTTGCTGAGAGAAGCCGGTTTGCCCTCCGGCCTGTTCCAGGTAGTCGTCGGAGACGGAGCGGAGTTGGGACCGGCGCTCATCGAGGTCTCGGACCACGTGACGTTCACCGGAAGCACGAAGACGGGTAGGATCGTCGCTCGACAGGCGGCCGAACAACTCAAAGGCTTCACGCTCGAACTCGGCGGAAAGAACGCGATGCTCGTCCTCGAAGACGCTGATTTGGATCTCGCCGTCAACGGAGCGCAACGAGCGGTCTTCTCCGGCGGCGGGCAACTCTGCATCTCCGCGGAAAGAATATACGTCCACGCGAAGATCCACGCCGAGTTCACCAGACGCCTGCTTCGACAAACCCGCGAAATGAAGCTCGACGCAAACCTCGACTACACCGCCGACATGGGTTCGCTCGCTTCCGAAGACCAACTCCGGCGCGTCTCCGCCCACGTCGAAGACGCGGTGGAAAAAGGAGCGCGGGTCCTCGCCGGGGGGCGGACCCGGCCGGACATCGGCCCATACTTCTACGAACCGACCCTCCTCGAAGGCGTCACCGAAGAGATGGACCTCCGCCGCGAAGAGACCTTCGGACCCGTGGCCGCTCTCTATCGTTTCGACACCGAAGAAGAAGCGATAGCCCTCGCCGACGACAGCGACTACGGTCTCAACTTCAGCGTCTGGACCAGAAACACCAAAAGAGGCGAGGAAATAGCTTCCCGCCTCCATGCCGGCGCGATCAACGTCAACGAGGCGTACGCCGCGACGTGGGCCTCCATCGATGCCCCGATGGGCGGGTTCAAAGACTCCGGTCTCGGTCGGCGTCACGGCGCGGAGGGCATACTGAAGTACACCGAGTCGCAGACTATCTCCACGCAGCGTCTCTTCCCGATCGATGCCCCTCCCGGCATGAGCGCGCAACGGCACGCGAAAATAGCGTCCGCCGGGCTCAAAATCATGAAGCGAATTCCCGGAGTCCGGTAACGATGACCGATATCCCCGGCAAAATCATCGTCGTCACCGGCGGCGCGAGCGGCATTGGGCGCTTGATCTCCATAAAGCTCGCGCAACTCGGCGGGCGCGTCGTCATCTACGACCTCGATCCGGAGAAGATTAACGAGGTCGTCGAGGGGATCCGGACGACCGGTCGCGAAGCTCACGGCTTCGTCTGCGACGTGTCGGATCGGGTTATGGTCTACGAGACGGCAAAAAAGGTGCGTTCCGAAATCGGCTCGGCGGACATCCTCATCAACAACGCCGGCGTCATCTCGGGAAAGCCGCTCATGGAGATGCCGGACGAGGAAATAGAGACGACCATGAAGGTCAACGTCCTCGCCCTCTACTGGACGACGAAGTCGTTTCTGCCCGACATGCTCGAAAAAAACAGCGGCCACATCGTCACGATGGCTTCGGCGGCGGGCCTCCTCGGCGTCAGCCGCCAGACCGACTATTCGGCGAGCAAACACGCCGCCGTCGGCTTCACCGAGTCGCTGCGCGTCGAGCTGAAAAAGTCCGGCCACACCGGCATAAAGACCACCATAATCGAGCCTTTTTACGTGGACACCGGGATGTTCGAGGGGGTCAGGGTAAAGCCGGGCGTCGGGCTTCCGATCCTGAAGCCCGACTACGTCGCCAAGCAGACCGTCAAGGCGATACAACAAAACAAACAGGAAGTCCCGCTCCCGCCGAGAATCGGCCTCACGCCCGTCCTGCGCTTTCTACCGACGGACCTCTTCGACCGCGTCATGGACCTCCTCGGCGTCAACGACTCGATGGAGAAGTTCGTGGGCCGGGGAAAACAATAGCGTCCTTCGGCTACTTCTCCTCGTGCGTCGTCTCGAAGGTGGCCGAGGACTCGACGG
>JBOHBL010001050.1:0-2726 GCA_050698295.1 Rubrobacteraceae bacterium
GGGGTGACCCGAACTAAAAGGACGGAGCCATAAGCTCCGCCCTCGAGAGTCCCGCCTGTATCGAATTCTAGTTCGAGCGTTCGGCGAGCCAGTCGTTGACCTTCGGCCAGAGTCCTTTCTTGGCGCCGCGTCCGGTCATGAGGCCAATGTGCTCCATCGCCGCCCCGGCTTGCGGGATGGAGTGGATATAATGGCGTATGGAAAGCATTTGTACGGCACATGCTTCGCTGTTTTATTCGACAAACGTGGATCGGCATGGAGAGGAGAAAAAGATGCCGCGAGTGAGGGACAGGCGCGAGAGGGCGCGGGAAGCGGGGGCGGTGGTGAGAGAGAGGCGGGAAGTGCTGGCGTTGACGCAGGCGGAGTTGGCGGGGAAGGCGGGGGTGTCGGTTGACGTGGTCAGTCGACTCGAAAACGGGCATCGATTGCCTCATGCCGGGAATCTGCGGAAGCTGGCGGCGGTTCTGGGGGTGAGCGTGGAGCGTGTAACGACTGGGCGGGAGCCGCGCCCCCGGTCGAAGGTCGAGGTTCGGGCGTCGGGCGAGCCGAACGAGGCGGCGGCGAGGCTGCTGGAGTCGTGGGCGGAGGAGGAACCCGCCTACGACGAGGAGGCGTTGCCTGAGTTGATGCGTTTTATCGACGAGGACCGTCCATCTCACCGGAGGCTCTTTGAGCGTCGGTAGGGACGCTCCGCCGGGCTCCGGGGTCGTATATCGGATCGTGGTTCTGGATGCGGGGCCGTTGGGGCTGGTGACGCACCCGCGAGGTGGCGGGAGAGGCGCAACGCTGGCTCTCAGGGCTTCTGCGGACGGGAGTGAGCTTTCGGGTGCCGGAGATAGCCGACTACGAGCAGCGGCGCGAGTTGCTCAGATCGGGACGGCGGCGAAGCGTCGAGCGAATGGACGAACTGGCGGCCATGATCGGCTACCTGCCCATCACGACGACGGTGATGCGCCGGGCGGCGCGGTTGTGGGCGCAAGCGCGAAACGAAGGCCGTCCGACAGCCTCGCCCGAGTCGCTCGACGCCGATGTCATCCTCGCCGCCCAGGCGCTCGTTCTGGAAGAGGAGTCGGGCGAAGCCGTCGTGGTCGCTACCACGAACCCGAACCACCTTTCCCGATACGTCGCCGCCGAAGACTGGCGGGACATAGTTCCCGCGCCGACCGAAGATACGGAGGGGTGACCCGAACTAAAAGGACGGAGCCATAAGCTCCGCCCTCGAGAGTCCCGCCTGTATCGAATTCTAGTTCGAGCGTTCGGCGAGCCAGTCGTTGACCTTCGGCCAGAGTCCTTTTTTTGCGCCGCGTCCGGTCATGAGGCCGACGTGTCCGGCTTCCTGAACGAAGAATTCCTTGTCTTCGCTTCCGACGGCGTTCATCGTGGCCTCGGCCTGCGGGATGGTGCAGATGTGATCTCTGGCGCCGGCGATGTTGAGCAAGGGGGCTTTTATGTTGGAGAGGTCCACGCGGCGGCCGCGGAGGTGTATTTCGCCTTTTATGAGCTTGTCCTGCTGGTAGAACTCCGTGATCCACTGCTTGAAAGCCGCGCCGGGGAAGGGGGGACCGTCGTTGACCCACTTGTTCATCGCGAGCCAGCCCTCCATCGGCTTGTCCTCGAAGAGCCGCTCCCACATGTTGACGTAGGTACCTACGTAGTTGGTGACGGGCTTCATCATGCGGTTGCCGGTGTCTATTATTTCACCGGGGATGTTCCCGAATGCGTCCGCGAGCAGACCCGGCTTGAGGTACTTGTCGTTGGTGAAGAGAGCGTAGAGGCCGAGAGCTTCCTTCGGGAAGGCGGTCGGGGCGGTCATGAGAATGAGATTCTTCAATGTGTCGGGGAAGAGCGAGGCGTACATCGCGCTCATCGTGCCGCCCATGCAGTATCCGAAGAGGGTGAGGTCGTCTGTGCCGGAGGTTCTCATGACCTTCTTCGCGGCCCTCGGGATGTAGTCGAGGACGTAGTGTTCGAAGGAGAGGTCCGAATCTTCGTCGCCCGGTATTCCCCAGTCGAGCATGTACACGTCGAAGCCCTGGTCCGTGAGGTATTCGATGAGGCTGTTGCCCGGCACGAGGTCCAGCACGTACGGACGGTTTATGAGCGCGTAGACGATGAGGATGGGGGTCTTGTACTTCTTTTCTCTGGCCGGCTGGTAGCGGTAGAGTTTCGCCTTGTTTTTTGTCCAGACTATTTCTTTGGGGGTCAGGCCGGTTTCGGCCTGGGCGCCCTCGGCGAGGATACGCAGCCCTTCGGTGTACTTGTCGAAGAAGTTCTCGGTGTCCGCCGGAACGAAGTCGATGTTTCGGGCGCCGTCGTCGGCGCTGGCGGAGGTCTTGCCTTCGATCTTTGGCTCGGACATTTAGCTCTCTCCCTTCTTGCGGACGTCCTCGACGGTGATCCGGCCTCCCGCCCCGGTGCCGTTGACTTCCGCGAGGTCGACGTTCATGTCCCGGGCCTTGCGCCTCGCGGCGTCGGTGGCTTTTGGCGCCGATTCAATCGGAACATTCCCGTTCGACGAGACGTTTTCGAGGGCGGCGAGGAGCTGGTCGAGCTTGCCTTCGACGCGATCCATGCGCTCCGAAAGGCCGTCCGTCGCGCTCGTGTCGGCTGGAGCGTCGAGCGTTTTCGAGATGGAATCGAGGCGGTCCTCGATCTTGTCGAGCCGTTCCCCGACCCCACCGTCATCCGCCACATCCATGTCCTCGACGGTCTCCTCGATGCGATCC
>JBOHBL010001051.1:0-4959 GCA_050698295.1 Rubrobacteraceae bacterium
TCCTCGTCCTGATTCCGCCGGCGGCGAAACGTCTCCTCCTCGCTCGCGGTCGGCCCGAAGACCTCTACCGCGACCTGGCGGGCAAACTGCGGGACGCGCTCCCGCCCGGAAGCGGAGCCATCGCCGACTCGCCCTCGCTCACCGTCAACGAGAGGATGGCGCTCCTCGCCGGAGCCCGCGGCCTCGAAGAGGAGCCGTTCGTCGAGTTCGCCAGAGCCTACTCCGAAGGGCTCTACGCGCCGCAAGGCGAGTCGAGCGGACGGCGGATAGCCCGGAGCCACAGGCGGGCTCTCAAGGAGTTCCGGAAGTTGCCGCTCTGGAGGAGGGTTTTGGGCGAAATCAATCCGGCGTCCTTGATCCGGCGTTTCGGGAGGTCCCTCTCGTCGGGACGGGCGAAGCTCTCCAAAGAGCTCAGGCTGAGGGCCGGGAGGATCTTCAGACGTTAGTTTCGTTCATTGAACAAAGTTGACGGGGGTGTAATAATCAATCCATATAAGACAGCTATGTATTTCAGGAGGTGATGATGGACCAGAAGCAGGAGACCATAGTATCCATCACCGACAACGCCGCCGAGAAAGTCAAGGCGCTGATGGCTCAGGAGGAAGAGGAAGACCTCGCCCTCCGCATCGGGGTCAGGCCCGGCGGTTGCTCGGGGTTTCAGTACTCGATCTACTTCGACGACGAAATAAACGACGACGACGAGGTGATGGAGGACAAGGGCGTCAAACTCGTCATAGACGCGATGAGCGTCCCGTACATAGGCGGAAGCGAGTTCGACTACGTGGACGGCCTCATGGGCGCGGGCTTCGCCGTCAACAACCCGAACGTCCAGGGCGGCTGCGGCTGCGGAAGCTCGTTCACCTGCTAGTTTAGAAACAAAGAAACATTCTTTACCGGCCCGGAGCGGAAACACTCCGGGCTTTTCGTTGTTTAAAGCGATTTGCCTTCTGATAAGCGCGCCGTATTCCGGCATCGCGGGTTTTCATGCGTCGATATTGCTAGAATCTTGCTCCAGGTTATCGGCTCACTCTACGGAGGGATCGGGAGAATGGCACGCCGTCGGCGAGCAGGCGTCGAGGAGGGCGCCCCGAAGCACGAAGGAGCCTCTGGCGGGGCGCCCGAAGCCATGCGCGTGTGGTTGCTCGGAGGCTTTCGGGTTTCGGTCGGGGAGAGGGCTGTCGAGGAGGGCGAGTGGAGCTTGAGAAAGGCGAAGAGCTTGATCAAGGCTCTCTCCCTCGCCCCCGGCCACCAACTCCACCGGGAGCAGGTCATGAACCTCCTCTGGCCGAACCTCTCCCCCGAGTCAGCCGCCAACAACCTGCACCGCACGCTGCACGCCGCGAGGAGGACTTTGGAGCCCGCTTCCCGCTATCTGCCGCTCCGCGGCGAGCAGCTCGCGCTGTGCCCGGATGGAGAGTTGCGGGTGGACGTCGAAGCCTTCGAAGAAGCCGCGAAAGCGGCCCGCCGCAGCCGTGACCCGGCGGCGCACCGGACGGCCGTAGACCTGTACGCGGGCGACCTCCTGCCGGGCGATCTCTACGAGGATTGGGTCGAGGGGAGGCGCGAAGGGCTGCGAAGCGCGCACCTCGAACTGCTCGTCGAACTGGCCGCGCTTCACGAGGAGCGCGAAGAGTTCGAGCCGGCCATCGAGGCGCTCCGTAAGGTGGTGGACATCGAGCCGGCGCGCGAGGAGGCGAACGTCGCCTTGATGCGCCTCTACGCTCTCGCCGGACGGAGGCGGGCGGCCCTGGAGCAGTACGAGCGGTTCCTGAAGACGCTGGAGGGAGGCGCGCCCACAGAGGCCGCGCGGCGCCTGCGCGCCGAGATCCTCGCGGAGCGGTTTCCGCCTCCTCGGGAGGGGGCGCCGCCCGTCGCTCCGTCGCCCGATGACACCGTACCCCACAACCTTCCCGCTTCACTGACCAGCTTCGTCGGGCGCGAGCGCGAGATGGTGGAGGTGAAAAGGTCGCTGGCTATGAACCGCCTTCTCACGCTCACCGGGGCGGGCGGCTCGGGCAAGACCCGGCTCGCGCTCGAGGCGGCCAAAGATCTCGCGGGCCTCTACCCGGACGGGGCATGGCTGGTGGAGCTTGCGCCGCTCGTCGAAGGGGCGCTCGTTCCGCAGGAGATATCCAGGATTCTGAAGGTCCGCGAGAAGCCCGACCGACCAACCGCCGACGCGCTCGTTGACGCTTTGCGCTCGAAGAAGCTGCTTTTGGTGCTCGACAACTGCGAGCATCTCGTGGACGCGGTAGCGCGCCTGGCGGAGACGCTCCTCCTCTCTTGTCCGGGGTTGCGCGTCGTTGCGACCAGCCGGGAGGCGCTGGGAATTGCGGGAGAGGTTCGCCTCCCCGTGCCGCCCCTCGCCCTTCCCGACCCGAAGCGCCCGGCGGAGGAGATGGAACGGGCCGAGTCGGCGCGACTGTTTGTGGAACGGGCCTCGCATCGGGGTTCGACCTTCGCGCTGACGCCGCGCAACGCGGAGGCGGTCGCCCGGATCTGCCGCCGGCTGGACGGGATACCGCTCGCCATCGAGCTGGCCGCCGCGAGGGTGGGAGCCATGTCGGTGGTGCAGATATCGGACAGGATCGAGGACTCGCCGGCGCTGCTCACTCGCGGCAGCCGCACGGCGACGCCGAGGCAACGGACGCTCGAAGGGGCGCTCGACTGGGGCCATGAATTGCTCGCGGAGCCGGAGAAGGAGCTCTTCGCCCGCCTCTCGACTTTCGCCGGCGGCTTTTCGCTGGAAGCGGCCGAAGCGGTGGGGGCGGGAGATGACATCGGGGAGGGGGACGTGCTGGATCTCCTCTCCGCGCTGGTGGACAAGTCGCTCGTGGCGGCGGAGGCAGATTTAGAGACGTTGCATGCAACGTCTCCACGCTACCGGATGCTCGAACCAGTCCGCCAGTACGCGCGCGGCAAGCTCGAAGCGAGCGGGAATTTCGACGCCGTCCGGCGCCGTCACGCCGCATTTTTCCTCGCTCTCGCCGAAGAGGCCGAGCCGGAGTTGAGGGGGGCGGAGCAAGAAGCGTGGCTGGGACGGCTCGATGCCGAGCACGAAAACCTCCGGGCGGCGCTTCGGTGGGCGCTCGAACGCGAGGCCGAAACGGGGATCAGGCTCGCCGGAGCTTTGGGAGAATTCTGGACGATGCGCGGACACCTCGCCGAGGCTCGCGGGTGGCTGGAGGCGGCGATCAAGGACGGCGGGACGCAATCGCCCCGGGTCGGCAAAGTCCTTTTCTGGGCCGGAAATATGGCGCGCGAGGGGGGCGACTACGAGCGGGCGGAGGAACTCGGCGAGGAGAGCTTGCGTCTCGCCCGGAACCTCGGCGACGAGGCGAGTGCGGCGACCATTTTGTACGACCTCGGTTTGCTGTCTTTGTACCAGTGCGCGTACGAGCATTCCCGAGTCCGGCTCGAAGAGGCTCTCGCCCTCCAGCGCGAGTCGGAAGACAGCGTGGGCGCTTCCCTGACGCTCCAGGCGCTCGGCCTTTTGGCGACCGTCCAAAAAGATTACGCCCAGGCGAGTGGGCTGCACGAGGAGGCTCTCACCCTCGCCCGCGAGACCGGGGACGCCATCGCCGCCGTCTTCACGCTCGGTTCGGGGGCACTCCTCGCCGTCGCGCTTGGCGACCACGAGAAAGCGGGGAGGCTCCGCGCGGAGGGAATGAGGCTCGCCATGAGGTTCGGATACGAGCGCCTCATCATCTATTATTTGCACATCTGTGCCGCGCAGGCCACAGGAGAGGGACATCTCGTCCGCGCGGCGAAGCTGTGGGGAGCCGCCGAGGCTTTGCAGGAAGCCGTCGGCTCCGCCCCGTCCCCCGTCGAGACGCGACACTTCGAGCCGTACATCCGTGCCGTCCGCGAAGGACTCGAAGACCCCGACTCGCCGTGGGACGAAGGAAGAGCCATGACCAAAAACGAAGCCGCCGACTACGCCCTCTCCGAAGAAGAACGCCCCGAAGACGAGGCTGGCGGCGGGCGCGCGGCCGCTCCTCTCAGCCCTCGTGAGCGGGAGGTCGCGGAACTCGTGTCCGAAGGATTCACGAACCGACGGATCGCCGAAAAGCTGTTCATATCGAAGCGCACCGTGGACAACCACGTGAGGAGCATCCTCGACAAGCTCGGCCTCGACTCCCGCGAGGGGGTCGCCGCCCGGTTCCCCGAAGACCGAGCCTGAAACGGTTCTCCTTCGTCGAACCGCGCCGTTTGTAGGGACGTAGCATGCTACGTCTCTACGTTTGTCTTTGCTGAAACCTGAAACCTGATGCCTGATGCCGCTTTTAGGTATACCCATGTTTTTGCGGGGTTCCCCAGGTTAAGAACCGATTAAGAGGCGACCGCTATCTTGTGGTGTGAAGTGCATGCGGGGATGTGCCGCGAAGGCGCTTCATACGTGTTCGACGGTTTGCGGGAAGGTGAAGGATGTGGAACAGATCACGCTACACAGGGGAGCAGGCGGGCTATCGCATGCACTGTGCCGGCCGCTTCAGGGAGACAGCGCGGTAGTGCGCGTGCTTCTCGTCGAGGATCACGCGATCTTCCGCGAGCTTTTCGCCACGGCCTTCGAGAGGGAAACGGGGGTCGAGGTGGTCGCGCAGGCGGGATCTCTCGCCGAGGCGGGTGAGAAGCTCGACGAGCTTTCCGGCGGCGTGGACGTGGCGGTCGTGGATCTCGGCTTGCCCGACGGCGACGGGACGGATCTCATCGGCGAATTGCGCGCGAACAACCCGCACGCCGTCGCCCTCGTTTTGACCGCGAGCTTCGATCCCTCATCGCACGCCCGCGCGGTCGCGGCGGGAGCGGCGGGAATTTTGCACAAGTCATCCTCCATCGAAACCGTCATGGACGCGATGCGCCGCCTTTCGTCAGGCGAGGTTCTTCTATCGCAGAAAGAAGTCATCGAGCTTTTGCGTCTCGCCGACCGCGAAAGGACGCTCGCCCGCGAGGCGAAGT
>JBOHBL010001052.1:0-7110 GCA_050698295.1 Rubrobacteraceae bacterium
CCCACCGAGTGTGGAACTGTTCACCCGGATTCGGTGTCATATGTCTCTCTTCCTTTCCGCGACGCTTCGCTCATCCCGCTCCCGAGTCTCCGGCGATCACTTGCCGTAAGCGCCCTCCGCCACGATGCCGCGGACCTGTTCGTCGTCGAGCTGCATCTCGGGATGGTCTCGATCCACATGCTCGCGGGCCTGCTCGAACAGTTTCTCGTCGTCGGCCGCCTCCAAATGCCGACCGCACTCGCAATCCAACGCTCTCATATGCCTCTTCACCTCCTTCCTTCGAGTCGCAATGGTCGTCAGTCGCCGCCACCCTCTTGTGAACGCCACAAACCACAACAGATGGCTCGTGAACGATCCGTGTCCTCTTCCGGCAATATCTCTGCTCCTTCCCGACCCGGATTCCGTGTCAGCCCGTAACCTCGGATCGAAGTTCCAATCGCCGCGCGTCCGCCTTCTTGGGGGCGGGATCCGGAAGAAGGTCCGATCCCATTCTCGGGGCCGGATCCCATGGTTGAAGATCACCTGCGCTTCGGACGGACTTTGATGGTCACTTTGGCGGTGTCGGCGCCGCCTTTGCCGTCGGAGACCTCGTAGGTGAAGGTGTCGGTGCCCTTCTTGAAGCCCTTCTTGGGCGTGTAGACGAAGGAGCCGTCGGGTCTCAGAGCCAGCTTCCCGTTCCTCGGGCCAGAGACGCCGCTCGCCGTGAGCGATCCTCCGTCGATGTCGCGGTCGTTCTCGAGGACACCGGGGGCGCGTACGGTCAGCTTCTTGTTTTGTTTGGTCTTGTATTGGTCGTCCTCGGCCACCGGCGCGTCGTTGACCGATTCCACCGTTATGGTGACGGTCTTTTGGTCGCTGGTGAGGGGGCCGTCGCAGCCCGGGCCCGGCGCGCCGCAGTTGTCCGGGTCGCCGCGATCGGTGGCGGTGTAGTCGATCTCGACCGTGCCGTTGAAGTCGGCCGCCGGGGTGAAGGCGCGGGTCGGCCCCGTCCCGGTTAGCGTGCCTTGTTGCGCCGTCGGCCCGGAGACGATGTCGTAGGTGAGGTTGGCGTCGGAGGTCTCCACGTCGGAGACGAGAGCGCCGAAGTCTATCTCGATGGGGCTCGCGTCCTCGTTCATAGACCGCGCACCGTTCTGGGCCTGCGGCTTTTCGTTGCGGGGTATAGCCAGGCATTGCGAAAACTCGGAGGTGTTCCCGCCGGAGTCGGTCGCCGTCGCCGTGATGGATCTCCCTCTGTCTACGGTTACTGGCAGATCGGCGGTAAAGTCGGCGATGCCCCCGGCGTCGGTCGTGACATCGGTCGAGCCTAGAAACGTCTCACCCTCGCCGTTGCCCGAAGCGTCACACGACGGGCTGGAGAAGAATTCGAGCGTGAAGTCCCGCGAAGGCGTGCTGTCGAGCGTTCCGGCGACCGTCGTGCTGCCGCCCGACGACGAAGCCGAAGTCAAAACCGGGTAGTTTTGTTGGTTGTTCGGCCCCGTGTCGGGGTCCTGGGGGTCGTTCGGTAGAGGCGTAAACCCCGACTGTAGGCCATTGTCGAGAAAGATCCCCAATCCGGTGTTGCCGAAGACGCGATTTTCAGTCATGCGAACCTGGCGGGTTTGATCATTGATGCGGATACCGAACGTGTTACCGACCAGGCTCGTTCCATCAGCGCCGAGTCCGATAGAATTGTTCTCGACGACGTTGATATTCAAACTACTGAAGAATCGCGGATCTCTTTTAATGTGTATTCCATGAAAATTGCCGCCGATAACGTTGTCGGTGATCGTCCAGGCGTCACCGAGCACCTCTATTCCGGTGCTGGACTGGAAACCGTCGATGTCCGACGTTCCGGCAGCGTCGGTTCCGATAAAGTTGCCCTGGATGGCGGCCGCGCTGTGAAGCGCGATTCCGACGTTGTTACGCGAGATCACGTTCCGCTCATCAGGCGTCTGACCTCCGACCAAGTTGTCCGATGAGCTGCCGCAAATAAAGATTCCCGTATCGTTGCCCACACCCGCGTTGCCGGTCAGATCGACGCCGATGTAGTTGCCCTGGACGGTATTGCCGCTGCCGCACAAGACCATTGCCGTAACGAAGTCGCTTATTGCCAGGCCTTTGACCACGGTGTCGTTGCCTATATTCAACCCTATGCTGTCGTTTCCGTTGGGACGAATCTCGACGACCGGGCTCCCCGCATAGCCGGGCTGAGTCGTGGCGTCGATAATGACCGGTTCCTCCACGTTCAGCCGCGACGCGATATTGATGGTGAACGGGGCCGTGCCCGAAAGGTCGAACCTGATGGTCTGCGTCCCGGGCGTGCTGTCGGCGTTGATGATGGCTTGCCGCAGCGAACCTTCGCCGGCGTCGTCCGTGTTGGTTACGACAAACGGGCTGAGGTCGGTCAGAGCCTGGGCGGCGGAGAACTCGGAGGTGTTCCCGCCGGAGTCGGTCGCCGTCGCCGTGATGACATCGTTGCCTGAGACCGGAGCCGCCAACGAAGCATCGAACGAAGCGTCACAGTCCGCGCCGGTCGCGGCGGTCGTCGAGCCGAGATAGACCCGACCTTCGCCGTTGCCCGACGGGTCTCCAGCCGCGCTCGCGTAGAAATCGATCGTGAAGGTTTGGTTCGGCTTGCTGTCGAGCGTCCCCTGGATCACGACGTTGTCGCCGACGGTTCCGGCCGAGGTGATGGCGGGGAAGTTTTGCAGTTCGTTCCCGCCCGTGTCCGCGTCGCAGGCATCGTTTGGAGTGACGCCCGGTGTTCCCAGATCAATGCCCAGATCTCCGTTGGAATGGATCGCGTTGCCGCGAATCGCATTGCCGCCGTCATCGTTGACCGTCACGCCGAAAGACGCGAACACCTCGCTGTCGTTGAACGCGATGACGTTGGCCGCGCCCGGAGCCGTGCCGCCGATGCTGTTGTTGCCCGCGTTCGTCCCCATAAGGATGCCCGCGCCGTTCCCCAAAGGACCGACGCCGTCGGCGGCGGCGCCGATGTAGTTGCCTCGAACGGTCGTGTCGTCGTCGAAGATGTCAATGCCGCGTTCGACGTTGCCCGAGACGACGTTGCGGGCGGCGGCGGTCGTGCCGCCGATGGTGTTGCCGGGCGAATCCACGCGGATCCCGACTTTGTTTCCGAGCGCGGTCGTTCCGTCGGCGCTCGTTCCGATAAAGCTGCCCTCGATAGTGTTTCCGCCGCTGCCGGAAAGAGAGATTCCGATGCCCGCCGAACTGCTGGGCGACCGATAGCGGTTTATCGCCAGACTCCTGACGATGCTGCCGCCGCCGGTGATCCGCAAACCGATCAAACTCGAGGTGGCGGGCGCGTCGCTGCCGTCAAGCTCGATGACGGGCGTTCCGTCAAAGCCCGGCTGCGTCGAGCCGTCAATGATGACCGGGTCGGTGACGTTGATCACGCCCGTCGGTCTGATGGTGAAAGGAGCCGCGCCGGGAATGTCGAAGCTGATCGTCTGCACGCCCGGCGTCGCGTTGGCGTTCGAGACCGCCCGAGGGAGCGAGCCTGCGCCCGAAGCGTCCGTGTCTATGACGATGAACGGGTCAACTACGTCGACGGTCGCGTCGGCGGTGCTGCCGTTCGAGTCGGTGACGCGCACGGTGTCGGTCGCGCCGACGGTCGAGCCGGCGGTATAAACGCCGGTCGTCGGCTCCATCGTTGCGCCGGAATCATTCGTCACGAGATCGAAAGAGTAGGGCGCGGCGCCGCCCGTCGCCGTAAACGTGATCTGCTCGCCAGGATTCGCGCCCACGCTCGTCGGCGAGATCTTCAGAGGCTCGACGGCCACACCCAGGGCCCAGTCAGCGGAGAAGTCTGTTACGCCTGTAACGGTCCCCGCATTCGCGTTTGTGTCGACCGTCGCCGCCGACGGCGTCAGAATCTCCACGTTCTCGCCCGCGATGCGGTTGACTTTGTAGTTGGCTTCGTCGCCGTTGACATCGGTTTGCAGGTAATTGAACGTCAAAGTCGCGGTCAAATCTCCAGTTTCCGTAATCGACCAGAAACGCGCCAGAGAGATCGCCGGGTCGAGCCGCGGGTGCGTCGTTTGGGTCGTTCCCACGGTGAGGCTCGAAGGGTTCGTCGTCAATGTCGTGACGTTTACGTTGACGGGCGAATAACCGTTCGCCGTGCCGACGTCGAAGGTCTTGGCGCCCGTCGCGGTGAAGCCGCGCTGGAGGTTGCCGATGATGTGGCCGTCCGTGCGCGAGACGGGGCGATTGCCGACGTTCACCTTGTTCGAGCCGGTCGTGATCGTGCCTTCGGTCAAATTGAGGCTCGAAGAGTTGCTCAGGTCGAGATCGCTTTCGAGTTCGACCGTGCCGGAAGGCTTGTTGAGTGTCCACGCGCCGGTGGGGTTCGGGCCGCCGCTGTTGGTGAAAGTTTGATCGGCCGCGCCGATGAGGTTGAGCGCCGCATTTCCGCCGTCGAAGTCGGGGCCGACGTTGACGGCGCCTCGCGCCTCTATCGTGCCGTTTTTGGCAAAGCCGTCGGAGAGCGCCAGCGTGCCGGCGACGATCACCGTGCTGTTCAAGAACACGGACGCCCCGCCGGTCTTGTTGAAAGTCAGGTTGTTGAAAGGCGTGCTGTTGAAGCGGTTATCGAAGCTTTGATTGCCGTCTAAGGCGACCGTGCCGCCATTGTGGTTGAAGGTGCCGCCCGGCGGGTCGCTGGCGAACTGGCCGGCGAAGAAGGTCGTGCCGCTCGACGCGGTGAACGTCCCGCCGGACAGATTGAAGTTGCCGTTGATGTCCATGTCGCCGCCGCCGCCCGTGAACGTGCCGGCGGATTGGGTGTATGTGCCCGTTGTGACGGCGACGCCCGGCGCCTGCGTGATCGTCCCCGTGTAGCCGGAGTTGATCTGGAACCCGCTCACCGTGACGGGGACATCGATCGTCGCGTCCTTCGTGCTCGTGCCGTCGAAGATGGCCGTGTCGTTGACGCCCGGCACGGTGTCGCCGCTCCAATTCGCCGCCTCCGACCAATCGTTAGTCGTGCCGCCGCCGTCCCACGTGCGGTTGACCGCCCATGACGGGCTCGCGAATACCGCGAGCGCCATGAGGACGACCGCCACGGCCGCGACCACCATCCCGAAAACTCTTCTCACCGGAAACGCTCTCGACATTCCGAACAACCCGGTCCTCGCCATTTCCTTCACTCCTCTCACGGTAGGCGCTACGCCTCGCCGTCTTTGACGTGTGGGTACACTACGCTCCCGAAAGGAGCGGCACACTGTTAGAAGTACCGGGTTTTAAGGAAGAGATCGGCTGGATCGAACGGAGAGCCGACGACTGGTCGCCGATGGTGGATCGCTTCTTCAAACCAGCCCATGCTCGACGGGTAGTGCATATGTTATACAGGTAGTGCTTACAAAATAAGGTATTACTTAGCGGAGGTTCGCGGGGATGAGGGAACGTTTTATGACGGTGACCCGCAAGGGGCAGGTCACTATTCCGGTCGAAGTTCGCAGGAAGCTGGGTGTGAGAGAAGGGGACAAGGTCGTCTTCAGGATGGAGGAGGGTGAGGTCAAGCTGGTTCGTGGAGGCAGCGTGGTCGAGCGGACTGCCGGCGCTATCAAGAATGATATGCCCATCATCTCGGCTGAGGAAGAACGGAGAGCCGCGGAGGAAGCCATTGCCGAAGCCGCCGTAAAGCGGATGGGAGGATAGGTGGCGCCTCTGGCCTTTCTGGACACCAACGTGCTGTTGCGCCACCTCACCCAGGACCATCCGGATCACTCACCGCGGGCCACGGCTTACCTGGCTCGCGTCGAAGGAGGGGAGATCCGGGCGCGCACCGCCGATACCGTGGTGTTCGAGACCGCCTTCCTGTTGGAGCGCAGCTACCGGACAACCCAAAGCGGTCGTTCGCGACACGCTGCTACCGTTGCTCGAACTGCCCGGCGTAGTCTTGCCCGGCAAGCATCGTTTCCGGAAGGTGTTCGCTTACTACGTGGACTACAATCTCCCCTTTGCCGACGCCTATCACGCGGCGCTGATGGACCATCTGAAACTGGATGAGATCGTCTCCTTCGACAAAGACTTCGACCGGATACCGGGGATCAAACGCATGGAGCCATGACGCGATTCCGGAGGCGGCGTCGAAAACGCGCTGGCCGTTTCTTCAAAGAAGCCCGTGCTCGACGGCGAAGCGCGTGGCGATCCGCTCCAGTTCCGGTAGCTGCTCCATAAATAGCCGCTCGACGCTTGGTCGGCCTCGAGGCGGAGCGGAGACGAGCGCCCGTGATGGGCGTGCCGTGGGTAGATCGGTACAGGCTCAGGTCGCGGGCGACTCTCCTGGGCGGCGGTAGCCAATGTCCTTGCCCTTCGCGAGCGCCTCGAGCGTCTCTTCCACGGTCATCAGCACCGTTGTCTCGACCGAGGCTAGGGCGCCGCCTGACGTGATAGCAAGCACGGCGCCGGCCAGCGAGACGTTGTCAGGCGCCTCGAAGATCGCGTAGCCGTCGTATTCGCCGAAGCCATACCAAAAGCCGTGCAGGGCGCCTCCCACCTGTTCGATGTACGCGCGCGCTGCATCACGGCGATCTTCAGGGTTCTGCATCAGCTTCGACCACGTCTCAGGCGTGTAGCTGAAGCGCATGAGATAGAAAGCCATTGGGAACCTCCCTGACTTGCGGCCAAAAATTGATCGTACGCCGCCACGCGGCTGAAGTCAAGTGTTCGTGGGCGCTCAGCCCACCCGGGAGTTTCGTCCGCGGCGCGGGTTCGGGGACTTCGGGTTCTTCCAGCGCGTGCTCCCCTCCTCTACCGCATCAGCGGACGGAGAACGCCGGCGCTCTTGCGCCACGCCCCGGCCCCCTCAGAGGAAGCCCTCCGGGGTGCAACGACTACGCCGACATTCAGGGAGAGCTCCGAGGTGTTGCCCGGCGCATACCTGGAAGGATCTACGACGTGGGTATAAATGCCCATCTTTGCTGAAAATACCGGGAGCCGGGTCGCTTCGCTCTTAAATACGGGGAGTGGGAAAGGACGAGGGATCGAGGCGTTCGCCGCCGGAGTCTCCGGTCGAGTTTATCGAGAGTCCGTCAGACGGGACGGGGCGAGTGTCGACAAAGAGGAAGTCGAGAACTTCCCTACTCCCCACTCCCGACG
>JBOHBL010001053.1:0-4263 GCA_050698295.1 Rubrobacteraceae bacterium
GAGAAGTGCTCGCGAGCGAGTCGAGAAGGTTCAGGCGGGCGAAGTATCTGTAGAGCGGTATCACGACGACGAGGGGTGAGATCATCTGAAGCGCCAGAACCCCGATCAAAAGCGCCCCGCTGCCGCGAAACCTGAGCCGTGAGAAAGCGTACGCCGCCGGAGCCGCGACGAGCATCGCGCCGAGACTCCCCGCCACCGCCAGCTTGAGCGAGTTCGTCAAGAACACGGAAAACTGCGCGGAATAAAGAACCTCGGCGTAGTTTTCCAGCGTCGGACTCTCGGGGATCAAACGCAGCGAGGTGATGTATATCTCCTCGCGGGTCCGGATGGAGAGCGAGAGCACCCACAACAGCGGCCCCCCGAAGAAAACCAGAGCGCCTCCAAAGACGAGATAGGTAAGAATATCACCGATCGCGCGCCGGCTCTTTCGGCTTCTCATACCGCGCCCTCCGAACGTAAGAGTCGTTTGTAGCCCAGGGTGAGAAGGAGGCTGATGGCGAGCATGATCACGGCGAGCACCGCGCCCCCCGACAGGCTGTACTGGCCGAAGATGACGTTGTACGTGCGGAGCGCGAGGACCTCCGTCGCCTGTCCGGGGCCGCCGCCGGTGAGGGGGAGGATCATGTCGAAGGTGTTCAGGGTGGAGATCGTGATGAGGATGACGTTGATCATGAGTATGGGCTTGAGTTGCGGGATGGTGATGTACCAGAAGGATTGCAACACGTTCGCGCCGTCCACCTCGGCGGCCTCGTAAAGCTCGTCGGGGATCGACTGCAATCCCGCGTACTGCAATATCATGGAGAAGGCCGTCCCCCGCCAGACGTTTGCGATTATGATCGACATCAAAGCCGTGTTCGTCCCGGAGAGCCACTCCACTCCGCCCACGCCCACGGTCGCGAGGAGTATGTTCGCCAGCCCGTAGTCCGCCCCGTTGAGGACGATGGCCCACACGATCCCGATGACCACCCCCGGCATCACCCACGCCGAAAGCACGACCGAGCGCATGAACACCATCCCCGGCAAACGCCGCTTGCGCGCCCGGTTCGCCGCCAGCGCGACCACCAGCCCGAGAGCGAGCTGAAGCACGACGCTCGCAAGTACAAAGATCGCCGTCGTCCATACGACCTTGTACAGAACCGAATCGCCGAGAACCCGCGCGAACGAGTCGAGCGTGTACTCGTAGTTCGGGTCGAGGAGCGAGGCGTTCGTGACGCTGAAACGAAGGACCTCGAAGGCCGGGTACAGATAGAACATCGTGACGACCGCCAAAAGCGGCGCCATCCAGAGCGTGGGTCGGTTCTCGCCCGCGAGGCGTTTGAGATCCACGCCCCTTTTACCCGAAACTGCGCGGGTCACTCAGTTCTCCTGGGCTTCGTAGGCTTCGAGGGAGTTTTCATACGCCCTGTCGAGGGCTTCCTCGGGCGTGGCTTCATCGGTGAGGACGGTGCCGATGGCGATCTGGATCTGGTTCGACATCTCCGGGTAGACCGGGACTCCGGGCCTCGCCTTCCCGAACTCGAGCCCCTCGCGGAACTTGTCGTAGATCGGGTCCTCGAACTTGTCCAGCTCGTCGAAGAGATCGGGGTTGGTCGGCAACTGCCCCGTAACCTGATTCCCCTCGCCCACGAAGACCTCCTTCGTGAACTCCACGCACATCTCCACCTTCTCCGGGTCCTCGCTGAAAGCCCCCATCGTCCACCCGCCCGTGCCGGTCGTCTGCTCATCGTCGGGGTTCATGGTGGGAAGCAGGGAGACCTCGTATTTCTCGAACTCCTCGGGAGGGAGGCTTTCCTTGAGCGGCGGGTACTGGAAGTCTCCGCCCTGGAACATCGCGACCGAGTTCGCCTGCGCGGCGGCCTCGAACTCGTCGTAGTTCTGGATCGTCGCCACCCGCCCCGGCGAGGCTCCGCTGTCCACGGCCTCCTTGAGAAACTCGAACTCGTTGAGCATGTACTCGCGGTTTTGCCCCTCGCCGAAGATCGGCCTTCCGTTCCCGTCCACAAGTTCGCCGCCCTGGCTCCAGAAATGGGCGAGGTTATCGAAGTTGGTCCCCTCCCAGCGACCGCCGTTGAAGAGATAGCCATCCACGTCCGGGTTTTGCTGCTCGGCTTCTTGCGCCGCCCGTATGAGCTCGTCCCACGTCCTCGGGGCTTCGGGCACGAGGTCAGTTCGGCGGTAGAGCACACGAAGGTCGGTGGCCCACCAGTAGGCGTACGTCTGTCCGTCGTCGCCGGTCACCACGTCGCGGACGAACGGGAAAAGGTTCTCCGTCTCGCCTTCGTCGAGGTATTCGTCCATCGGCTGGAGGGCGTCCTGGTTTATGAACTGCGCGACGACGAAGGAGTCCACGTTGGCGCAGTCGGGGGCGCGTCCCACCCGAGCCGCTTCGAGAAGGCGGGCCTGTTCCTGGGTCGTCTGGTCGTCGGGGATGATCTTGAGTTCCAGCTTCCAGTCGGGGTGTTCCTCGGCGAACTCGGTGAAGAGCCTCTCGAAACCATCGGCCCAGCTCGGCGTGGAAGCCTGATGGCTGTAGCTGTTGTTCAACTGGACGGTCATCGTCTTCGGCGCGTCCTCCGCGCCGATACGGTCCAAAGTCAACAGCCCTCCACTTCCTCCTCCACAACCGGCGATGAGCCCCACGACCACCACCACAAAGACGACACGGATACCTCGGATCCTCACCCCTGCCTCCCCTTGTACACTCGCGCCCGGTTCATCACCGGACTCTATTCCTTCCCACTTCGTCGTGCTCGCTGTTTTCAAACCCTAGAGTAGCGTCCCATCCGTGTCAACATGCCCCTCGCGGAGCACGACCGGGATGCCGCGCGACTCTCTACCTCGGCTATGTCGATAAACGCGGTTATATAATCCACTTTATGGAATGGCGCGAGCGCATACACACGGATCCAAAGATACTCTCGGGCAAGCCGGTAATTAAGGGAACGCGAATGTCTGTGGAGTTCTTGCTGCGGCTGTTCGCGGCGGGCTGGAGCCGGGAAGAGGTTTTGGAGAATTATCCGAGCCTCAAAGAGGAAGACCTCACGGCCATCTTCGACTATGCGGCCGAAGTCGCGTCCGAGGAACGCTGGTTCGCTCTTCGCCGATAGGCGGCACAAGCTCATATGAACTTCCTCGCAGACGAGAACTTCCCGATGCCGAGCGTGAATCGCCTGCGAGAAGCGGACCACGGCGTCGCGGCCATCGCCTCCGAAGAACCCGCCGAACGTCTCCTCGACCTCCTCGGACAGCCGGACATTTCCATCACCGGAAACTTCACCGTGGTCGAGCGCGACCGGCTGCGCCAGAGATCGCTGCCGCTCCCTCCGTAGCGAGGCCCGGCCAACGGGCCTTATACTGTCCCATGAACCGAAAGGAGAGGAGCCAAAGCAGTGAGCGAAAAAGTCTACCGGAGCGAACTGACGCCGGTGAGTTTCTTGCAGCGCAGCGCATACATGTTCCCCGACCATGAAGCCGTAGTCCACGGCGAGAGACGCTATTCGTACAGGGAACTCGAAGAGCGGGTGAACCGCCTCGCGAGCCGCCTGCGAGACTCCGGCCTCGAAAAAGGAGATCGGGTCGCCTTCCTCTGCCCGAACATCCCGCCGATGCTCGAAGCCCACTTCGCCGCGCCAGCGGCGGGGAACATCCTCGTCGCCATAAACACCCGCCTCGGACGCGACGAAGTCTCCTACATCCTCGAACACTCGAAGTCTAAGATGCTCTTCGTGGATAAAGAACTCGAACACCTCGCCGAAAGTGTGGATATCGAGAAAGTCCGTATCGACGACACCGGAGATGCCGGCGACCCGTATGAGGACTACCTCGCCGAAGGCTCGCCGGAGCCTGTTTCGAGCGTCCTCGAAGACGAGGAGGAAGTCATCTCCATAAACTACACCTCCGGAACTACGGGGCGTCCGAAGGGCGTGATGTACACGCATCGGGGCGCGTATCTGTGCGCTCTGGGCAACGTCATCGAGGCTGCGATGGACTACGAGACGAAGTATCTGTGGACGCTCCCGATGTTCCACTGCAACGGCTGGACCTTCCCGTGGGCCGTCACCGCGATAGCCGGGACGCACGTCTGTTTGAGGAAAGTGGAACCTCCGCGCATCTGGGAACTTTTCGAGTCCGAAAACATCACCCACTATTGCGCGGCTCCCACCGTGCAAATAGGCATCGTCAACGCCGATGAAGCGCGCGAACTCGACGTTCACGTCCGGGCCATGATCGCCGGCGCCCCACCCTCCCCCACCCTCCTCGAAC
>JBOHBL010001054.1:0-1490 GCA_050698295.1 Rubrobacteraceae bacterium
CGCCTCGGCGAGGTGGCCCCGAAACCACCAGAAGCGCAATAGCGCCGTCGCCAGCCGGAGGCCCCGCTCCGCTTCTCCCTCCTCCTCCAGCCATCCCAAAGTCGCCCGGAGATTGTCGTGCTCGGTCTCCAGCCGCTCGAGCCACGATGCCTGCTCCGTCCCGACCAATTTCGGCTTCGCCTCCTCCGCCAGAGAGTGGAAGAAGTCCGCGTGGCGCCGCCGGGTGGCCCGTGCCTCGCCGGATTCCCGCAGCTTCTCGCCGCCGTATTGCCGGATCGTCTCCAGCAAACGGTACCTCGCCTCGCCGCCCTCCCCCCGAAACACCCCGAGCGACTGGTCCACCAGACGCGCCAGCAAATCCAGCGCGTCTTCCTCCTCGATGCCGTCTCCGGCGCATACCTTCTCAGCCGCTTCCAGCGTGAAGCCCCCGGCGAACACCGAGAGGCGTCGGAAGACGGTCCTCTCGTCGCGGTCGAGCAGATCGTGGGACCAATCCATCGTCGCCTGCAGGGTTCTCTGCCTGGGAAGGGCGGTTCGGCTGCCGGTCGTCAGGAGACGGAAACAGTCGTCGAGGCGGGCATCTATCTGCTCCGCCGACAACACTCTCGTCCTCGCGGCGGCGAGCTCTATAGCGAGCGGGATGCCGTCGAGCCGATGGCACAGATGAGCCACTGCGGCCGCGCTGCGTTTCGTCGGGGCGAAGGTCGAGGCCGCCGCGCGCTCGACGAAGAGGCGGGGAGCCTCGTAACGTGCCAGGCTTTCGGAGGAGGGTGGATGGCCGGGATCCGGCAGGGAGAGCGAAGGCACGGGCCAGGACACTTCCCCGGCGACGCCCAGAGCCTCGCGGCTGGTCGCCAGCACGCGCAATCCCGGGCAGAAGCGCAGCAAGGCGTCGGCGAGCGCGGCGCACGAGGCGATCACGTGCTCGCAGTTGTCCAAGACCAGCAGCAGCTTCCTGTACCGGAGATGGTCGGAGAGCGCCTCGGTCAGCGTGCGGCCTGGCCGCTCGCGCGCGCCGAGGGCGGAGGCGGCCGCTTTCGGCGCCAGGTCTGCGTCGGAGAGCGACGCCAACCCCACCCACCACGCGCCGTCATCGAAGTCTTTCGCCACGTCCGCCGCCACCTCCAGCGCGAGGCGGGTCTTGCCGCAGCCTCCGGAGCCGGTGAGCGTGAGGAGGCGGGTTCCTTCGAGGAGCCCCTTCACCTCGGAGATTTCTTTCTCGCGTCCTATGAAACTCGTGAGTTCCAGCGGGAGGTTTCCCTTTGGCGGAGATTCCGCCCCCGACGCTTCGCGGTGGTGCAATGACGCGGCAGCCGGGCCATCCTCGCCCCGGACGGCGCGGAGGGAGTTTTCGACCGGTGTACGTTGCTTCGACATGTCGGTTACCAGCTGCTTCCACTCAACTCTATCAGCGAAGCCAGCGGGGCGCATCGTCCGATTGAGTGAATTTTTCGCGGAGGTGGCCCGTGATGGTTTCGGAGCCGCGCGGG
>JBOHBL010001055.1:0-1691 GCA_050698295.1 Rubrobacteraceae bacterium
ATGCAGGAGTTATCGGCGCGCTCGGGAAAAACTATAGCCCCCGCGGGCGGATAAAGTAAAATGGCCGTTAAACGTGGCTGGCGGAAGCCCAAAAGCGGTGGTCGCGCAGGATTTCTCTCATGATCGATGCGGCAAGAACACTCTGTCCCGCGGACGATGTCCTCGAACTCACCGTTCGGGGCGCGCCGCGCTGGTTTTCGCGGAGCGCGCCGCGCTACTTCGTACCCACGAGGAACTGGCGGGTCCGCCGCGGCGGGTCGGAGATTTACCCCGCCTTTCGCTGGAAGGCCCGCGCCTACCGGGCGGTTTTGCGGGCCTGGATCACTCTCGGCGGAGCGCGCTTTACCCACGACGTCGTCGGGGCCGGACGCAAGGGCGGCTGGCCGCTGGGCGAGCTGCTCTCGTCCGAGATGCCGGCGCTCTCGACGGTGGCGGTCTCCGTCGGCATACCGGGCCCCGGCCAGAAGATAACCCTGCGGCTGATGGACAAGCGCGGCCGCGTCCTGGGCTTCGCCAAGTACGCCGACAAACCCTACACCCGGACCCTGCTCGCCAACGAGGCCCGGATGCTCGAAAGACTCCCCGAAGGCGTCGGGCCGCGCCTCGCGCGCTTCGCGCCGTTCATGGAGGGCGAACTGCTGGTTCAGAGCGCCCTGCCGGGCCGTCCACGCGCCCCGCGTCCGCGCCTCGACTCCGCGCAGATGGACTTCTTCAAACGGCTGACGCGGCCCGACGGAACCTATCCGGTCTCCGGGCATCCCTTCATGGAGAGCCTTCGCGAGCGAGCCGACGAGTGGAAGAAGAGGTTGCTTGAGCCGATTCTGGAAGACCTCGACGGCGGCGAGTGGCCGGTGGCCTGGATGCACGGGGACATGGCTCCCTGGAACATGCACTGGTGGCGCGGAACCTGCCTCGCGTTCGATTGGGAACACGGTAGGGAAGCGGGTTTTCCTTACCTGGACGCGGCCGCCACTCTTATACAGGTCGCCAGCATAATCCGTCGAGAAGACCCCCGGCGGGCCAAACGCTCCGTCTCCGGCGAACTCAGGTCTTCCCTTCCCGCTCCTTATGGCGAATTCGCGCCGTCGGTTGCCGACCTCTCCGCGCTGAACATGCTCGTGTCCTGGTACCCTCCGCGTCCGCCGGACGACTACGAGGGCTGGTTGAACGCCTTTATCGAAGCCGAAAGCTAGCCCGGCTTTTCGTCTCCGACGCTGATCCGCATCTCGTTGACGTTCAGGTGCGCGCCGATATAGGAGAGAAGCGCGTAGACGAAGACGACGATGCCGATCATCTCCAGAAACTCTTCCAGGTGCGTCATCGCGGCGTACAGGAGTCCTCCCTGCCCGTAGAGGTCGTGGAGGAGGCCGTTGATCATCTCCGCGCCGACAGCGCCCCAGACGAAGAGAGATCCGGAGACAAAGAAAAGGGTTCGGATCTTTGAAGGCAAATCCAGCCAGAACCTGAGATACGCCAGCACAAAGACGAGCGTCAGGGGAACATAGACGATGATCCAGGGATAGCGAAAGATTCCGCTGGGTTCGTAGCCGAGAACCTCCAGCGCCGGCTGAAGCAGCCCGCCGCTCATTCTTTCGTGCAACCGGAGCATCTCATCCGAAGACAGATACACGAAGATGACCGAGAGGAGTCCCCACCGGATCGCGTAATCGCCGCCGTAGCGGATTCTGGCG
>JBOHBL010001056.1:0-1461 GCA_050698295.1 Rubrobacteraceae bacterium
GTATAAGGGTTTGTCGCCGGCCATGTTCATGAGCGAGGTCAGGGTCGTCCAGCCGGTCGCGGTGACGAGGAGGTCGCATTCGACCTTCGCGCCGTCGCCGCACTCGACCGCCCGCAGGCGGTTCCGACCGAGCGCGCGAACCACGTCTCCGCTTTGGCGGGCGTCCTCGACGCGGACCACTTCCACGCCCGCCCCGACCAGGTCGTCTATCGCGGCGTCGCCTTCGGCGTTGGCGCTCAGGACGACGGCCCGCTCGCCCGGCTTCACGGCGTACAGGTTGATGAGGCGTCTGACCGCCGTTGACAACATCACGCCCGGCAGGTCGTTGTTCTCGAAGACGTAGGGGCGTTCGATCAGGCCGGGCGCGACCACAAGAACCCCGGCGCGTGCCTTGACGAGTCTCTCTTCCACGCCCGCCAAACCCCGCTGCAATACCGCGACCCAGTTCGCGTCATAGCGTCCGGCGACGACGGAATCGGTCATGACCTCGACGCCCTCCGTCCGGGCCACCGCCTCGCGCAACTCCCGCAGCGACGCGAGATCCCCGCCCCATCGCAGATGCCCGCCCAACTCGTGTTCCTCCTCGACGAGCAGCACGCTCGCTCCGTTCTGCGCGGCGGCGACGGCGGCCGCCATCCCGGCGGGACCTCCGCCCGCGACGAGCACGTCGGGGTGGGCGTAGCGTTTGTCGTAGTATCCATGCGGCGTGTCGGGGGAGACTCGTCCGCCCCCGGCGAAGCGTTGCAGCACCTTCTCGTAGAGAGGCCAGAGGCGCCGCGGCTCCATGAACGTTTTGTAATAGAAGCCCGGCGGAAGGAAACGCCCGAGGTGGCGGTTGACGGACTTCGCGTCGAAGCGCAGCGAGGGCCAGGCGTTCTGCGCGCCGACCTCCATGCCCGGTTCGACCTTCCGGTGCGAGGCGCGGACGTTCGGTTCGTCGCCGACCTGAACCAGACAGCCGGGATCCAGATAATTGGCGGTCAGGATGCCGCGAGGCCGATGATACTTGAAGCTGCGAGAAAAGACCCGCACCCCCGCCGCGGCGAGCGCCGAGGAGATCGTATCCCCCCCGAACGCCGCATACTCCTCGCTATTCCAGATAAAGGCAAACCGCCGACCCCGGTCTATAACCTCCCCCAACTGCGGTCCCAGCCGCATCCCCCCAACGGTCTTCGTCAAAAACGCCACACTCAACCCCTCGATAGCCGGGCCGTCGGTGGTCGGGCCGCCCGGACCTCGTTCGTCACGGTGTGCCGCTCGACGGTGAAGTACCGTCGGCAGCCGACCCGGTGGAACCAGCCCTCCGTGGTCCAGCCCGCCGGATTGGACCTCATGTACAAATAGTCGCGCCACTCCTCGGGAGTGGCCGCATTCGGGTCCGGTCGGGGCGTCGCCTCGCCGACGTAACGGAACTCCTGCGAGTTACGGGATCCGCACCAGGGGCAGGGAAGCAGAATCAAG
>JBOHBL010001057.1:0-1573 GCA_050698295.1 Rubrobacteraceae bacterium
TCGCTGATGTTCACCCGCGAACCGGAAAGGATGCCCGATATGAACGACACCTGGAGCAAGGCCGACCTTCACGCGCACACGACGCACAGCGACGGTCATGCGAGCGTCGAGGAGGTTTTGGAGTACGCCTCGCTTTGCACCGACCTCCGGGTCGTCGCCGTCACCGACCACGATACGATAGACGGCGCGCTCGAAGCGCGAAGCCTCGCCGATGAATACGGCGTCGAGGTCGTCGTGGGCGAGGAGGTCTCGACCGCCGACGGGGAGTTGCTCGCGCTCTTTATCGAGGAACGATTGCCGCCGGGGCGACCGGCGTCGGAGACCATCGCCGCCGTCCACGAGCAGGGAGGACTCTGTGTCGCCGCGCATCCTTACGCGAGGATGGTCCCCTCGATGGGACGATACCTGCCGGGGCGTTGCCTCGGTCCCTCTCCCGAGTGGCCCCTCGACGCCGTGGAGACCTTCAACGCCGGTCTGTGGACCCGTTACGCGAACGACCGGGCCGCGAGGGCGGCGGATGGTCTCGACCTTCCGCCCTGCGGCGGCAGCGACTCGCACCACCTCGCGACGCTCGGACTTGGATACACGTACTTCCCCGGCGACAGCGCGGCGGACCTGAGAGCGTCCATCGAGGACGGACGGACACGCGCCGCCGGACGGCCCTGGGGAGTGGGGCGGACGGCCGAGGCCATAGCCTTGATCTCCCGCCGCGAGTTGCGAAAGCTGATGGGACGGATTAGATACGACAGGGAAAGACGCCGTCTCTCCGACGGATGCGCGCCTCATGCCGAATCCGGGTGAAAGGGTCCGTACTCGGCGGGGTCGGGGGTCGGGAGTCGGGAAAAGACGAATGCGATTTTCGGGAAGCGATCCACCAGGTTCGGCATCTATCTCTCGAATAAACCCCGGATCCACCTCGAAGTCGATGCCTCTGCAACCGGTTTAGCCGTACTTTGCTTTCCGTAAACCGACCAGCGGGCAACGACCTCGAAAGGACACGCCCATGAACGACAAACCCGCGACCGGAAGGAAAGCCCTGATCATCGGCGGCGGCATCGGCGGCCCGACGGCCGCCATGGCGCTGCGGCGCGCCGGGATCGAGGCAACCGTGTACGAGGCTCATGATCGGCCCTCAGACTACACGGGCCTGTTTCTCAACACGGCGTCCAACGGACTCGACGTGCTGAAGATCCTGGACGTGCCGATGGTCGAGGACGCCTTTCCCGCTCCCCGCATGGTGATGTGGAACGGCGCCGGCAAGCGGCTCGGCGAGGTCGCCAACGGGGTGAGGCTTTCCGATGGCACGGTCAGCGTCATCGTGAAGCGGGGCTTCTTGCAGCGCGCGTTGGCCGACGAAGCGACGAGCCGGGGCGTCGAGATCGAGTACGGCAGGCGGCTCGCCGACTTCGAGGTCGTCGCCGACGGCGTCGCCGCCCGTTTCGAGGACGGCGCCGAGGCGGAGGGCGACCTCCTGATCGGCGCGGACGGCATCCACTCCCGCGCCCGCCGCATCCTCGACCCGACCGCGCCGAATCCGGCCTACACCGGCCTTCTCAGCGTGGGAGGCTATGCC
>JBOHBL010001058.1:0-3912 GCA_050698295.1 Rubrobacteraceae bacterium
CTCGTCGGCGGCGCATCGGTCGCGTCCGGGGCCGCCGTTTGCGAGGTCGTTGCCCTTTGCACCGTCGCGGGAGTCGAGGCGGTCGTCGCCGTCCCCGCCCCGAAGGATGTCCCTTCCGGGGCCGCCCACGAGCGTGTCATTGCCGGAGCCTCCGTGAAGGATATCGTTTCCGGGGCCGCCTCGGACGATGTCGCTGCCTCCGAATCCTTTTATGATGTCGTTGCCTCCGAGGCCGCAGATCACGTCCCGGCGAGGCGTGCCTTCGAGGATGTCGCCTCGCGGCGTGCCGGTGATGGTGCATCGCGCGGGCGCCTCGTCGTCGTCTTTTATGGTGCCTTTCCCCCGAGCGTCCGAGAACATGGCTCCGGCGGAGTTCGAGAGGTTCACGGCGAAGGTTTCGTCCGGCTCATGGAGCGTGTCGCCCTTGACGGGGACGGTTATGGTCTTTTTCTTGTCGCCCGGGGCGAAGGGGATCCCGCCGGTGGTCGCCCGGTAGTCGGAGGACGCTTTGGCCGTGCGGTCGGAGGTCGCGTGCTCGACCGTCACGCGCCGGTCTATGGCCTTCGAGAGGGTGACGGTGAAGGTGGCGTCCGTGGCGCCGACGTCGCCCTCGGCGACCTTCTTGTCGTTTATGGAGAGCGTCGGGGGCGCGGAGTTTGTCTGCGACTCGAAGGAGCCTGTGTCGGAGCCGTCGCCTCCTGTGGCGTTTTTTATGTTGGGGTCGTCGTGCGGGCGCGGCTGGCCGCGTTGGTCGGTGGCAAGGCCGGGGGAGTCGCCCTGATCTATGGCCGGGCTGCCGGGAAGGAGGGCGTGGGTGAAGGTGGGGCCGCCGTTGTTTTGGAGGGGCCCGAGGCCGGGGTCGGACACGTTCGTCTGGTCGCCGGTCGCCTCGAAGTTTCCGGCTCCGACTGCTTTGCCGTCTCCTATGACGTTGTAACCCCCCGAGGCGAAGGAGTTTTGTATCGGGTTGGGGAAGTCCACGTCGGTGGGGTTGTTGGCCGAGATGATGGTGGATGAGATCTCGGTCAGGGTGGAGTGATTCAGCCCGACGCTGGACACGCCCGCGCCCGAGTTTTCGGTGATGGTGGCGCTGCTTATGGTGAGCCGGCCGCCGCCGTTGCAGACGCCGCCCGCCGTATTGCCGGAGATGGTGCTGTTCTGTATGGTGGTCTGCTTACCGGAGGGGTTGGTGTCGCTAAAGACGCCGCCGCCGTCGGAGAAGGCTGTGTTGCCTGTCACGGTGGAGCCGGTGAGCGTCAGGGCGCCGTTGGCGTTGTAGACTCCGCCGCCGCCGTCGAATCTGGCCGTGTTGCCTGTCACGGTGGAGTCGGTGATCGTCGTGGCGCCGCCGTCGTTGTAGATTCCGCCGCCGGAGTGATCGGCCTCGTTGCCCGTCACCACGACCTCGTTCAGCGCCAGATTTCCAAAGCGGTTGACGAGTATGCCCCCGCCGAGAAAAGACTGGGGCGTGGTGCCGAACGGCGTCTCTCCCCCGCTCACCGTGAGATTCGTGATCGTCGCGTCGGAATCGTTCGTCACGACGGAACCGTCCCCCACCTCGAAGACCCGGTCGCCGATACCGGGCGCATCGTTCACCTGTTCTCCGGCGGCGCTCACGGTGGTCGCGTCCGCTCCCGCCCCGTTTATCGTCACCTCACCGTTTACGTCAAGATCTCCCGTCGCGGAGGCGTCCTCGTCCGCCCCTTGTATGGTGAGGACGTATGTGCCCGCCGGAACCGTGATCGTGTCCGCTCCGGGCGCGGCGTTCGCCGCTATGACGGCTTCGCGCAGCGAGCAGTCAGCGTCGCAGGCGCCGTCGTTGGTGTCGGCGGTCTTTGTCACAGCGAAGGTGGCGGCCCACGCCGGACTCGCCATCGCAAGCGACACGAGCGCCACGAACGCGACACCCGCCAGCATCGCGCCCCTCGAAAGCCGGAAGCCGCACTTCACGGACATCTTCTCTCCCTTGTTCTCGGTCGGGGAAGACGGAGGTGTTTTCCGCCGCGTCACTCACGAAGTATGGGACAAAACCGACACGCCGTATATCATTCAATTTGCGTATTTTTGATAGGAACTTCGGATCGCCTCGAACCTTTGGTCGGAAACGGCGAAGCCGACGGGGGAGAAGACGGCGCGCGCCCCGAGCCGCCGTTCGGCTGAAGCCGCTGGCTGATAGCTTCGGGAAGGGCGACGAACTTACCTTCGCCGCGAAGGAGAAAGTCTCGTCGTAATAAAGTAAAGAAAAACCGATTCATCGAAGAGGCTCCCCGAAGAAAGTTTCCGGGGAGCCTCTTTTCGTGCGGGGCGTTGCTACGTGCGTTATCCTGAGAGGCGCAGGGAGAAGGCTATTGTGGGAGGATCCGGTGTCAGAGAAAAGAACCAACCCGCTTCGCAGCGACCGGGGCGAAACGAAGATAGGCGATGCGGTCGTCTCGGCCATCGCGGGCCGGGCGGTCGGGGAGGTGGATGGCGTGGACCCATCCCACGGAGGGACGAGCCTCCCCGGAGACACCTCCCGAACGGTGGGCGAGTTCGTCGGCGGACTTTCGGGCGGGGGCGGCGCGCGGGGACTCTCGGTCGAGGTCGGCGAGGAACAGGCGGCGGTGGATCTCACACTCAACGTTGTCTACGGAAACCCCGTCCACAAAGTCACCGACGAGGTGAGGAAGAACGTCGTAAAACGAGTCGAAACTCTCACCGGCCTCGAAGTCACCGAAGTGAACGTCACCGTGAGCGACGTAACGTTCCCCGAATAAAACCGGAAACGAAAGAGGCTCCCCGAGATTTTCTCCGGGGAGCCTCTTCTTATGATTCGAGGAACGGGTTTTCGATGGTGAGGCTTTCGATGCGTTGTCCGTCCTGAAAATCCTCGCTGTAAAGTCGGGAGCATCCCGCGTCGAGGGCGGACGCGATGAAGAGCGAGACGTAAAAGCTGTATTTGTAGCGCGACTGTATGTCCATCGCGCGTCGGTAAAGCGCCGCGCTCGGCGAGACTTTCCACAAAGGGGCGAGCGTCCGGTCGAGGAGGCGCACGGCGTCCTCCGGCGTCATCGGTGTCGGCAGTTTTCGGGTCACCACATTCAACGTTTCTTGGACGACCTGGAAACTGATGATCGCGCTCCGGTTTCGGAGCGCCGAGTCCACGATCCCATCCGCTATGGAGCGCTTCCTCTCGTCGGTCTCGTCGAAGAGGTATACGAAGACGTTCGAGTCTATGAAATCATCGCTCATTCATCTCGTCCCGGGTGAATTTGCGGCCCCCCGTGCGAACTTTCCCTCGCAACTCCCGAACCACCGCCATCGCCTCCTCGGCTTGCCGCTCACTGCGAGCGTATTCCTTCAGCCAATGCCGGAACTCCTCGTTCAATGTCGTGCCTTCGCTCCGCGCCCGCTCGCGGGCGGCCTCGATCAACGCCTCGTCCGCGCTCAATGTTATGTTCTTCATCCCGAACCTCTCTTCGTGTACACGAAAATAGTGTACACGAGACGAGTGCCACCATGCGGGGCGTTGCCATGTGCGTTATTCTAAAAGTCGCAGGGAGAGAGCGAACATAGGAGGAATCGGTGGCGAAGGAAAAGACGAACCCGCTCGAAAGCGACCGTGGAAGCACGACGATAGGCAACGCGGTGGTATCCGCCATCGCGGGCCGGGCTGTCGGGGAAGTGGACGGCGTTGACCCGTCGCACGGAGGAACGAGCCTTCCCGGAGACAGCTCCCGCACGGTGGGCGAGTTCGTCGGCGGCCTCTCCGGCGGGGGCGGCTCACGTGGCGTCTCCGTCGAAGTCGGCGAGGAGCAGGCGGCTGTGGATCTCACACTCAACGTCGTCTACGGCAAGCCCGTCCACGAGGTGGCGGAGGCGGTTCGCAACAACGTCGTAAAGCGCGTCGAAAACCTCACCGGACTCGAAGTC
>JBOHBL010001059.1:0-2864 GCA_050698295.1 Rubrobacteraceae bacterium
TCATGGTGCAGATGACCGATCCCGACCTCGGCGACACGATCTACGACCCGGCGAGCGGCACGGCGGGCTTTCTGATCGACAGCGTGGACCACATCCTGGCGCGCTACAGCGAGAAGCCGCTCGAGGTGCCGATCTACGGCGAGGACTGGCTCGAGAAGCGCGGCCAGACGCTGGAGGAAGCAAGAAAGGTGATCCCGAACCTCCAGACCTACCGCAAGGGGGCCGGCGAGCGCCTCCCCGACTGGGCCCGGCTCGAGGCATCCATCCACGGCACCGACGTCTCGCGCCAGATGATGCGGATCTCGATGATGAACCTCGTGCTCCACGGGATCCGCGGCGCACGCCTGAAGCGCGCCAACGTCCTCTCGGAGATGAGCGGCCTCACCGAGGACGACCTCCACCGCCGCTACAAGGTGATCCTCTCGAACCCGCCGTTCGCCGGGCAGATCCCGAAGGAGTCGGTCCGCGCGGATCTCCCGACCAAGTCCAAGAAGAGCGAGCTGCTCTTCCTCGCGCTGATGATGCGCTCGCTCGCCCCGGGCGGCCGCTGCGCGGTGGTGGTGCCCGAGGGGGCGCTGTTCGGCTCGACCGGCGCGCACACGAGCCTCCGCGAGAAGCTGCTGCGCGAGTTCGAGATCCTCGCCGTGGTATCGCTGCCGGCTGGCGTTTTCAAGCCCTACGCTGGGGTCAAGACCTCGGTGCTCGTCTTCCGCCGGCCCGCGAACGCGCCCGAGGAAGGCGAGCCGGCCACGAAACGCGCCTGGTTTTACGAGGTCCGGAACGACGGCTTCGACCCCGACAAGATTCCAGGGCGGCGGCCGCCCGGAGACCCCGGAGAGAAGCGACATCCCGGCGCTCCTGGCCGCGTGGACCGAGTACAAGGGCTCGCGCTTCGAGCAGCCGCCGGGCGTCGAGGCGGGCGCCGTGCTCGAATCCGGGAGCGACGCGCCGCGCTGCTGGTGGGCGCCGTTCGAGACGATTGCCGAGAACGACTTCAACCTGGCCGCCTCGCGCTACAAGCCGCGGGTGGGCGAGAGCACGCCCGACGAGGACCCGGCGGAGTTGATCCGCGAGGTGCTCGACATCGAGCATGAGATCGCGGACGGCCTGGAGAAGCTGCTCCGGGAGATCGAAGCGTGAGCCGGAAGAAGGTTGGTCAGCCGCCCGCCGCCCCGGAGAAGGCACTCCAGGCGTCCTTGCCCGCAACGGCTGGCGCCGAGCCTTACCGCGGTCTGGTGGGCGGCATCGCGGAGCTCCTTGAAGCCGCCCGCCGGACCTCGGCCCGCGCCGTTAACGCCGTCATGACCGCCACCTACTGGGAGATCGGCCGGCGGATCGTCGAGTTTGAACAGCAGGGCCGGGTCCGTGCGGAGTACGGAGAGATGTTGCTTGAGCGACTCGCCCAGGATTTGAGTGCGAGATTGGGCCGTGGGTTCTCGTATCCGAATGTGAACCGGTTCCGGCAGTTCTACCTCGCCTTTCCGCGAGACCAGATTCTCTCGACACCGTCGAGAGAATCCCGCCTGCCAATTCTCTCGGCACTGTCGACAGAATCAGGTCAGCAGCGCGGCCAGACACCGCCCGAAGCGTCTTTCATCACTGGTCTCGCTGCGCTCTTCCCGCTCCCCTGGTCGGCCTACGTCCGGCTGCTCTCGGTCAGGAACAAGAACGCTCGGGTCTTCTACGAAACCGAGGCCCTGCGCGGTGGCTGGTCGGTGCGGCAGCTCGACCGGCAGATCGAGTCCCAGTTCTACGAGCGCACGGCGCTGTCGAGGAACAAGGCCGCGATGCTGCGTAAGGGGGCGATCCCTCACCCCGAAGACGTCCTGACCCCCGAGGAGGAGATCAAGGACCCGTACGTGCTCGAGTTCTTGGGGCTCAAAGACGAGTACTCGGAGACGGATCTCGAAGCGGCGCTCATCCGCCATCTGGAGAGCTTTCTCCTGGAGCTCGGCGGCGACTTCTGCTTCGCTGGCCGCCAGAGGCGCCTGCGCATTGGTGACGAGTGGTACCGCGTGGACCTCGTCTTCTATCACCGCCGCTTGCGCTGCCTCGTGCTCATCGACTTGAAGCTCGGCCGCTTCACCCACGCCGACGCCGGCCAGATGCCCACCTACCTGAACTACGCGGCCGAGCACTGGACCCGCTCCGACGAGAACCCGCCGGTCGGGCTGATCCTCTGCGCGCAGAGGGACGAGGCGCTGGCTCGATATGCCCTCGGCAACCTGCCCAACAAGGTGCTCGCCGCCGAATACCGAACCGTCCTGCCCGACGAGAAGCTCATCGCCGCCGATCTGCAGAAGACGAGACGGATGCTGGAGCAGAGAGGGCTCACGGAGGGCGGGAAGCGATGACGGCCCGCCGGAAAAGCGCTCAGGTGCGAGATGCGGGCGAGCGAGCGCGAGGGCGCGGCGTAGATGGGGAAACTGCTCACTGCGTTGCTGGGCGCGTCATTGAATGGCCGATGGTGGAACTCGACCGCGCTGCTGAGATCCGAGGCGGCGCGACTCCTCGCCGGGACAATCCCGATTACTGGGGCGGTGACGTGCCTTGGTTGACCCCGACGGATCTTCCCCCTGTCGGGGCGGGTGTCATCGAGGTGGGGGCAACGGCCGAGGCCATCACGGAGGACGGCCTCGCTTCCTGCTCCGCAAGCCTTCTTCCCCCGGGGACGGTTCTCTTTTCGTCACGCGCAACGATCGGAAAAATCGGCATCGCGGTGGTCCCACTCGCGACCAACCAGGGTTTTGCGAACTTGATTCCTCGCCTCGGGGTCGAGTCTCGCTATCTCGCCTGGTGCCTGCATTTCCACGCCGATCGCATCGCGGGACTGGCAGGCACGACGACATTCAAAGAGGTTCCGA
>JBOHBL010001060.1:0-1956 GCA_050698295.1 Rubrobacteraceae bacterium
GTCGAGGTGCGCGAGGAAGTCGGAGAGGAGATCGCGAGCCGCACCCGCCTCGTCGTCGAGGACGCCGATGTCGCGCTGCCGAAAGTCTTCGAAGTCCTCCGCGACGCCGACGTGCGCTCCGCCGACCTGATCTACCCCTCCTTCGACGAGGTCTTCTTCAGGTTGGTTCGGGGAGTTTAATCCTTTTCCGTGGAGTTGCTCTCGAAGAACCCCACGATCTCTTCGAAGGTCACCCCGGTGGCGTCGTCGGCCACCGCTTTCGCAATGTCTCGCGCCGCGTCGCTTTCGGCATCGAGTTCGAAGCCGAAACCTTCGAGCAGGTAGGCCGCGGCGTAAAGCGAGGCGTGCTTGTTGCCGTCCTGAAAGGCGTGCCTTCGGTTGATGGATTCGAAGATGGCCGCGGCTTTCTCGAAAGGGGACGAGAAGTGATTCCGCCCAGAAGACCGGCCCCAGGGACGGAAAACGGCGGCCTCCACGGAACCCAAATTCAGGATCTCCGGTAAGCCGCCGTATCTTTCTATCGCAAGCTCGTGGAGGAACAAAACTTCCTCCAGCGTCGGGCGCGTCAACTATCGGCCAGTTCCCTCAAAGTTTTGTCGTATTTTCTGGAGAACCGTTCCGCGAACTCGAGCAACTCGGCCGACGGCCTCCACCGGGAAGCCGTGATCTCGATGCGAGTCTCGTCTCCCTTGAGGATGACCTCCTGCCCAGGCTCCAGGCGCATGGCCTCGGCCATCCGGGCCGGAATGGTGAGCGCCACCGAACCACCCATCTTTTGCAGCTTGCGACTGGCTTCCATTGCTTCTCCTCGTCGTTGTCCAAAGAAAAGTCTAACATTGTCAAACATAGGTGACAAGCACCGATGATTGTCTCTCCGACTCCCGCGCTTCCCGGCTCGCTTCGCACCTCACCCTTACGAAGAAACGTTCATCCGTTCAGGAAAGGAACGTGCGTTTCACCGTGGGCGAGAACGAGATCGAGGGAGATCCTGGTGGTTCCGGCGGGTGCTCCGCACAAGTTCGTCAACGTCGGCAGATGAACGCCCCTGGCTGGAGTGAAAGAAGCCCGGCCACCAGACACGGTAGCCGGGCAGAGCGGTGAGCGTCGGCGGCGTCACCGGGAAGATATCGGGTCAATGCGCGCGATCGCGGTTGTATGCCGCTCGCGCCCACAGGTATCCGACGAGGGTTATGCCGGCGCACCAGGCGACGGCGATGACGGCGCTGTCGCCGATGGGGGCGCCCATGAGCAGTCCCCGCAGCGTCTCGATGATCGGGGTGAAGGGCTGGTACTCGGCGAACAGGCGCAACGCGGTCGGCATCGAGTCGGTGGGGACGAAGCCGCTGCCGAAGAACGGCAGGAGCAACAGGGGCATGGGGAGGTTGCTCGCGCTCTCGACGCTTTTGGCCGTCATGCCGAGCGCGACCGTCAGCCAGGTGAGGGCGAAGGTGATCATCGCGAGGACGCCTATCGCCGCGATCCACTCGACGGGGCCGGCGGTGGGCCGGAAACCGATGAGCAGCGCGACGCCGATGACGACCGCCAGCCCGAGCATCGTCTGGATCATGGCCCCGAGGACGTGTCCGGCCAGCACCGAAGCGCGGGAGATCGCCATGGTGCGGAACCGATCTATGATGCCTTCGGTCATGTCCATCGCGACGGATATAGCCGTCCCCTGGGCAACGGCGGCCACGGTGATCAACAAGATTCCGGGAGCGACGTAATCAACGTACTCGGCGCGACCGCCCGACGGGCCGCCGAGTCCGGCGCCCAGCGTGCCGCCGAGGACGTAGACGAACAAAAGCAGGAAGACGACCGGCATGCCGACGAGAATCACCGTCACGGAGGGGTAGCGCAGCATGTGCAGGAGGTTGCGCCGCAGCATCGTCGCCGAATCTGCGACGGCGTGGGAAAGGGTACTCATTGTGAACCGCCTTTCTGTCCGTTGGGGTTGTC
>JBOHBL010001061.1:0-3713 GCA_050698295.1 Rubrobacteraceae bacterium
GTTGATGTTCGTCCACAGCGGGACGAACGAGAAACCCCTCGCGGCCCACTTGAGGGCTTCGACGCGCTCCTTCGCCGAAGCGGCGCGACCGAAGATCACATCCACCAAAACGAAGCTCCCGACATCGAGCACCGAGCCGAGGACGTGCCCCATGACCCCCGCCGTCGCGTTCGGTTTCGCGCCGCGACGGGTGAGCGCGGCCATGAGGCCGCGGATCTGAGTCTCATACCGCGCCGCCCGGATCGGATACCCCGCCAGACTCAAAACCAAAAGCACGGCCACGATCCCGAAGTAAGTCGGCAACCCCTCGAAATACGCCGAAACCTCGAACCGCCCCGAAACGACCACCGCTCCGAACGCCGCGAACGCCGCCGCCGCGAGCCCGACGTGAAACGAGCTCGCCCGAGGCAGAGACATCCCGAGCAAAACCAGCCCCGAAACCAGAAAAACAGTAGTCCCGACCGGTCCCGGCGCCAGACTCGACCAGAAATACGCGGCGAGGAAAACCAGGCAAAGAAGAAACCGGACGCCGCCACGCGAATGTCCTCTGTCCGTTCGCTCCTCTACTTTCGGACGCGCCTTCCGTGACGTGGGCGGCTCAACGGACGGTCCCGGTCACCCGGGCGAGTTCGTCGAGACGCTTCAGGGTCTCGTCCTCGGAGGCCGTCTCCAGGCTGAGGAGGACGCGTTCGACGCCGAGTGTTTCGTAGCCTTCGATGTTCTCGGGCGCGGCCCCAAAGACTGTCGCGGGGACCTCGCGTCCGGCCTTCTCGTTCAGTTTGGTCATCATCGGCTCGAGTTTGTCCGGCGGCAAGCCGTTGGCGAGCCAGGCGTCGCCGAACTCGACGATACGGTCGAAGGCCGGCTCTCCGCCCCCGACGAAGATCGGGGGGTGCGGTTTTTGCAACGGCTTCGGCCAAGCGAAGATCGGGTCGAAAGAAACGAACTCGCCGCGGTACTCTGCCTCGTCCTTCGTCCAGATCTCACGCATCGCGGCGAGTTGCTCGTCTACGAGCCTGCCCCGCGTCTTCGGGTCGGTGCCGTGGTTCTCCATCTCTTCGCGGTTCCACCCCACCCCGACGCCGAAGACGAACCGTCCGCCCGAAAGCAGGTCCAGGCTCGCGACCTCCTTCGCGACGATGATGGGGTCGCGTTCGATCAGGAGCGTCACCCCGGTCCCGATCAATAGCTTCTCGGTCACGGTCGCCGCCACCGTCAGCGTGACGAACGGGTCGAGCGTCCGGTAGTACTTCCGGGGCAATTCGCCGCCCCTCGGCCACGGACTCTTCCGGCTCGCGGGGATGTGCGTGTGTTCGGCGATGAACAACGAATCGAAGCCGATCTCCTCGATGGCTCGCGCCAGCGGAGCCGGGGCGATTCCTTCGTCCGTCACGAACGTGGATATTCCGAATCTCATGGAGTCATTTTTCCAATCATCGAACTCGCCATTGAACCATACCTACCCGACCACCGGGCGGGACGCCTCGACGCCCGCCGGAGCTTCGAGCGAGGCGGCGTGTTCGCGGAGGATGGCCCGCGAGATGACGAGCTTCTGGATCTCAGAGGTCCCCTCGTATATCTCCGTGACCCTCGCGTCCCGGTACAACCTCTCGACCGGACTCTCGTCCTTCATGTACCCGCGCCCGCCCAATATTTGCACCGCCTCGTACGCGACCTCGTTCGCGACCTGCGAAGCGAACAATTTCGCCCGAGCCCCGGATTCCGTGACGCGCTCGCCCTCGTCCTTCATCCACGCAGCTTCATGCGTGAGCAGTCGCGCCGCCTTTATCTTCGTCTGCATCTCCGCGAGCTTGAAAGCTATGGATTGATGCTCGGCGATGGGTTTGCCGAAGGTCTCGCGCTTCGCCGCGAACGACGTTGCGTGACGGAAAGCGGCCTCGGCTATTCCGACGGCCTGGGCTGAGATCCCGACTCTGCCGGGGTCGAGGGTACCGAGAGCCACCCGGAGTCCCTTGCCTTCGGGAAGAAGCCTGTCCTCCTCGGGGACGAAGACGTTGTCGAGAAGCACGTCGTCGGTGGTCGCGGAGATAACGCCCATCTTTTCGGCGTGTTTTCCGAAGGAGATCCCCTCCGCGTCCATCGGGGCTATGAAAGCGGAAACTCCCTCCGGGGCGCGGGCGAAGAAGATCCCGGTCCCGGCCACGCGTCCGTTCGTGATCCACTGCTTGCGCCCCGAAAGCCGGTATCCGCCTTCGACTTTCTCCGCTCTCGTCCGAATGGACGCGGTGTCGGAGCCGGCCTCGGGTTCGGTGAGGGCGAAGCAGCCGATCTTCTCTCCGCGAGCCAGTTCCGGGACCCACTTCGACTTCTGCTCCTCGGTTCCGAACAAAAGGATCGGCAACGTACCCGCGCTCGTGTGGACGGCGAGCGTCGCCCCCACCCCGGCGTCGGCCCGGCTGAACTCTTCGAGCATCAAGACGTAGGAGACGAAGTCCGAGCCCATCCCGCCGTATTCCTCGGGGACGCAGAGGCCCATAAGACCCATCCTCGCGAGTTCCTCGAAAGTGTGGGCCGGAAAGCGGTCTTCCAGGTCGAGTTCCGCGGCTTGAGGCGCGAGGTGTTCGTCGGCGAAATCCGCCGCCATTTCCCTGATCTCACGCTGCTCTTTAGTGAGTTTGAAGTCCATGCTCCTCCTATACGCCTATTGCCAACCAACCTTCAAAGCCCCAAGAGCGAAGTAAGGCTGTGCGGGGTCCCGCGACAATACCCCGGTCTCATCCATGAATATCCACGATCTCTTCATAAAAGCCTGATCATGGCGAATCGAGGCCTTTTTTACCACAGCGCAAGAAATACCAACCTCCTTCGGCCTCTATAATGTCCCTCACAGGTGGAGAGACGTTTGGAGGAGTGATCATGGTAGTCAAGGACGAGGTTCTGGATCGGACCATCGAGCGGGTCCGGAAGCACCTGCCCCCCGACCAGGCCCCGCAGGTCGAGGAGTTCGTGAACCAGTACTACGGTTGGGTCTCCTCGACAGACCTCGCCGAACGCTCGCCGGTGGATGTCTACGGCGCGGCGGTCGCGCACTGGAACTTCATCCAGAAGAGAGAACCGGGGACGGAGAAGGTCTTTGTCTACAACCCCCACCACGGCGACCACGGTTGGCAATCCACGCACACCGTCGTCGAGATCGTCAACGACGACATGCCCTTCCTGGTGGACTCGGCGAACATGGAGATCAGCCGCCTCGGTCACGGCATACACCTGATGTTCCATCCCATAATCAGGGTCAAAAGGGATGAGGAGGGGAACCTGCTGGAACTCCTTCCCCTCGGCTCCGAACCGGAAGACGCGATATCGGAGTCCGTGATCCACGTCGAGATAGACCAGAACACCGAACCCTCAGTCCTCGAAGAACTCCGCGACAACCTGACCCGCGTCCTCCACGAGGTTCGGGCCGCCGTCGAGGACTGGAAGACGATGCGACAGAGAGTCAACGACATCGTTTCGGAATTCGAGGAGAACCCGCCCCCGGTCGAACGCGAGGAACTGGAAGACACCATCTCGTTCCTCGAATGGCTCGCCGACAACCATTTCACCTTCATCGGCTACCGCGAGTACGAACTGGAAGAGAAGGACGGCGAGGACGCGCTGAAGACCGTCCCGAACTCCGGGCTCGGAATACTCAGGGACGCGGGCGAGGCGCCTGTATCGCGCAGCTTCGCGAAGCTCCCGCCCGAGGTGAGGCG
>JBOHBL010001062.1:0-2472 GCA_050698295.1 Rubrobacteraceae bacterium
TTCGGCGGGGGCGGGGGAGTCCGGGTCCGAGTCTTCCAGTCGTCCGAGGTCCCGTAGAGGAAGCAGCCTTCGCGCTTCGCCAGAAACAGGGAGCGACCATCGAGCGGCGAGGAGAAGACGACGGTGACCGAGAGCGGCGCGTCCTCTTCGGCGAAGACCAGGTGGGTGCCTTTGGAGAGACGGACCAGGGGCCGAGAACATGCGTCGTCCATCCGCCGGATCCGATCCGCGAACACGCCCGTCGCGTTGACGACCGCCTTCGCCCGAACCTCGTATTCCCGGTCGTCGAGCCGGTCGCGGACGCGCCCCCCGACGACTTTGCCGCCGCGCTTGCGCAGCCCGGTGAGCGGAGCATAGTTCACCGCCACGCCGCCGTGGCGCGCTCCGTCTTTGACGGTCTCGACCGTCCAGCGCATGTCGCTTACGACGGCGTCGTAGTACAGGCATCCGCCCGTCAGGCCATTCGGGGACAGGGCGGGAGCCATCGAAAGCGTCTCCTCGCGGCTCGGGAAGCGGTGGAGCCGGTGGTTGGAGAAGCCGGAGAGAGCTTCGTAGAGCCCCATCCCCAGGCGCATGGTTGATCGCGACGGTTGCCGGCCCTGGTAGAGGGGCACGAGGAAAGGCATGGGACGGACCAGGCGTTTGTTGAGCCGGACGTGCAGGTTGCGTTCGCGGCAGGACTCCCGCGCGAGGCGGAACCCCATTCCCTTCAGGTACCGGAGGCCGCCGTGGATGAGCTTCGAGCTTCGTCCCGAGGTTGCCGAGGCGAAGTCTCCCGCCTCCACGAGCCCGACGCGCATCCCCCGCAGAGCCGCGTCCCGAAACACCGATGCTCCCATTATGCCCCCGCCGACGACCAGCAAGTCAAGAGGTTCGGTCGCCATCCGCCGGAGCGACTCAGGCCGCGAGCTTCTGTCGAAAGAGCGGTCCATTTTACGGGGCGCATACGGCGGCATGGTTATTCGGGTTCGTCTGGGAGCGCGCGTATCGCCTCGCGCCAGACTTCGGGCTCTCCCAGACGAACCGCAGCGTCCGCCCCGACGTTTTCCAGCAGGAACCCGAGTGCAACGAGCCGGTATTCGTCGGCGCCGAACATCCTGCCGTCGATGAGCTCCATGTCCTCGGGCATCATCGGGTGGCGCCGCTTGCGCTCTATTTCTTCGCCGGACCAACCGTGTCCCTCGCACCTTATGTCGAATTCAGGTAGCCGCTCCATGCGCCGTCCTTTCCGTTTCCACTGCCGGTTCGGATGATTCTACTTGCCGCCTTCTCCGGGCGACGAGGACGTGGTTGATCCCATCCCGACCGGACTCCGCTTCCGCGCCGAGCCCGTCGAAGCCGCAATGGTCCAGGACCGCTCGATAAACCTCGGGCTCGTAGTAACTGGCCTTGTAGCCGACGTACCGGCCCGAGAGCGCGTACGCCTCCGGAGTGAATGAGTCGGTGACGAGGAGACCGTCCTCGCGCAAGTTCTTCCGCAGCCAGCGGAGGTGGTCGAGCATCCGCGGCTTGGGCAGCCAGGCCGAGAGACCGACGAACAGCGCGAGGTCGTAAGGGCCCGCTTTCTCGAGGGCGCGGCGCATGCCGTCTTCGGTGATGTCCCCGCGATGAAACTCGAACTTTATCCCGAGCTTTTCGGCGCGCCTGGTCAGCTCGCCCGCGAGGGTCTCGCGCGGGTCGAGGTCGGCGGCGACTAGTTGGATCCGCTGCATCAGTTCCGGCCTGCGGGCGGCTATGGCCTCCAGCGGACGGAAGAGGTCGTAGGCGAAGCCGCTCGGGGCGGTGAAGACGCGAACGGGCCGACCGATCCGAAGGCGCGACTCCAGTTCGGCCTCTATTCTGTTCGTCAAGATGCCCAACCTGTCGTGGACGGCCCGGTGGAGCGGGTACTCCAAGAAGACGCGGTCGAGCGGGCCGTGACGCTTTTCGTCCCGGTCGTAGATGGCGCGCATCACGCCCGCCGAGTATCCCTCTTCGAGCAAAAGCCGCCCCAGAGGGGAGAAGAGGAACGTCGGCTCCCGCCACGCCCCCCGGAACCATTTGGCGAGCAGGTAGCGGAGGAGATACCGTCTATCGAACGCGGTCTTTCGCGCTTCGCCGCCGGTGAGCCCGCTCGTGCCCAATGGTTCGCCGGACTTTTCATCTACCTCTCGCCGGACGAGGACTTGCTTCCCGAGCGCCTCCGCTACCGCGCCGAGCGTCTCTCCGGGGGAGAGATCGTCCACCCGGATGTGGCGGACGGCTTCGGGGGAGCGGTACCCGCGGAAGGCTTCGATGGCCTTCAGGTACATCTCGCGGGCCTGAGCGAGGTCCGCCAAAGTCTCGAGCCGGTCCACCTTCTTTCCGCGCGAGGCGATGCGCCCGGCGGCGGTCTCGGGCGAGAGGTCGACGAAGACCACGACGTCCGGCAACCACGCCGCGCGCAAACCGAGACGACCGGCCAGTTTGTAAATAAGTCTCGCCTTCCGGAGG
>JBOHBL010001063.1:0-13095 GCA_050698295.1 Rubrobacteraceae bacterium
CTCTTCATCCGAGGCGAAGACGACGAGTTCGGCCTCCTCGCCGTCGCCGCGCCAGACGAACTCTTCGGAGTGATCGATCATGGTCGCTTCGCTCCCGTGAGTAGTGAGTGGTGAATGGTGAATGGTATTTTTCTACTCACCGCGAGCGGAGCGAGCTTCACTCTACGACCACCAACGGCTCTCCGCCCTTGACGGTTCGCCCGGTCTCGACGAGGACTTTCTCGACCGAGCCCGCCTTCGGGCTCCGGACTTCGGACTCCATCTTCATCGCTTCGAGGACGCACACCGCCTCGTCGGCCTCGACCTCCTGGCCTTCTTCCACGAGGACCTTGACTATCGTGCCCTGCATCGGGGCGACGACGGTTCCCTCGCTCACCGACGCCCGCTTCTGTCCCGAACCTCCGCGCCGCGTCGGAGCGCCTCGATCCCCTTTCCCGCCAAACACCTTCACCCGGAAGAGCCTGCCGTTCACCTCGACCTCGACCTCGCGGACCTCCTTCTCTGAAGCCTCGCCGGTCTCTCCAACCGGGGCGGCTTCGATCCCCAGCCCCTCCATCCTCTCGGCGACGAAGCCGGTCGTGTAGTCTCCCGAGACGAACGCCTCGTCCTCCAGAATGGCGCGATGGAACGGCAGCGTCGTCGCGATACCCTCGATCCTGAACTCTTCGATGGCCCGGCGAAGCCGCGAGAGCGCGTCCTTGCGGTCGGAGCCGCGAACGATGAGCTTGGCGAACAAGGGATCATAAGATTCAGGGACCACGCCCGGACCCCGAAGGGACGAGTCCACCCGTATTCCGGGCCCGCCCGGCTCCTCGTAGGCGGTGACGTTTCCGGGGCTCGGAGCGAAGTCGTTGGCGGCGTCCTCGGCGTTGAGGCGGACCTCGATGGCATGCCCGCGCCAGGAGACGTCGCTTTGCGAAAACGGCAACTCCTCGCCGGCGGCGATGCGGATGCCCGTCTTCACGATGTCTATCCCCGTGACCTCTTCCGTCACGGGATGTTCGACCTGTACGCGGGTGTTCATCTCCAGAAAAAAGAACTCGTCCCCCTCAACGAGAAACTCGCACGTCCCGACCGAATCGTAGCCAACGGCCTCGGCGGCGGCCACGGCGGCCTCGCCCATCGCCTCGCGCATGTCCGGCGTCAGAGCCGGGCTCGGGCACTCCTCGACCAGTTTCTGGTGGCGGCGCTGTATCGAGCAATCGCGCTCCCCGAGGTGCGCCGCGTTTCCGCGCTTGTCGCGCATCACCTGGATCTCGATGTGACGAGGAGAAGAAAGATAACGTTCCAGATACACCGAACCGTCCCCGAAATACGCCTCGCCTTCCCGGCTCGCCCGCTCGAAAGCGGCTTCCGCCTCCGTCTTGTCCCATGCGACCGCGAATCCCTTTCCGCCTCCGCCGGAAGACGCCTTCACCGCGACCGGGAAGCCATGTTCGGCGGCGAAAGCCATGACCGCGTCGGAGGACTCCACCGGGTCTTCGGTTCCCGGCGTGATCGGGACTTTGGCCTTCGACATCATTCGCCTCGACTCGACCTTGCTTCCCATCGCCTCGATGGCTTCGGGGCGAGGGCCGATCCACACGAGTCCAGCTTCACTCACCGCCCTCGCGAACGGCGCGCTCTCGGCGAGGAACCCGTAACCGGGATGGACGGCTTCCACGCCGCTCCTTTTCGCGACCTCGATGAGCTTTTCGATGTTCAAATAACTCTCGTTCGCCGGCGTCGGGCCGACGTGGTACGACTCGTCGGCGAGTCGGGCGTGCAACGCTTCGCGGTCGGCGTCCGAATAGACGGCGACGCTCGAAATTCCCATCTCGCGGAGCGCCCGAACTATGCGTACGGCTATTTCGCCCCTGTTCGCGATCAAAACCTTCGAGAACAAATTCAGACCATCCCCTCCCACCTCGAATACGACCACAACGAATCACCGGGTTCCATACGGCGCGGCGGCGGATGCCCGAGAAGTCCCGCCATCCTCCACCGGCCGCGTTTCAGATTATGCGTCTTTTCAGGTCCTTCGTCACGCAACGTTTCGAGGGCGGCCATTATCGCGGCGGCTTCTTCGGGAGTTGGGGAGGGGGTTATGGAAGTTCTCACCGGGCGAGGCTCCTTGGCTTAAAGCGGGATGTTGCCGTGCTTGCGCGGCGGCCTCTCGGGACGCTTGGTCTTTATCATGGAGAGGGCTTTTATGAGATGGGATCTCGTCTCTCTCGGGTCTATGACGTCGTCGAGGTAACCCATCTCGGCGGCGACCGTCGGGTTGTTGAACTGCTCTTCGTAACCCGCGATCAACTCTTCTCGCTTCTCTTCCGGGTCTTCGGCCTCCGCTATCTCGCGGCGGAAGATGATGCCGACCGCCGCGCTCGCGCCCATCACCGCGATCTCCCCGGTGGGCCACGCTACGTTGACGTCCGCCCCGATGTGCTTTGAACACATGACGTCGTAAGCCCCGCCATACGCCTTTCTCGTGATAACCGTCATCTTCGGGACCGTTGCTTCGGAGAAGGCATACAACAATTTCGCGCCGTGGCGGATGATGCCTCCCCATTCCTGATCCGTGCCCGGCAGAAACCCCGGAACGTCCACAAAGGTGAGGAGCGGAATATTGAAAGCGTCGCAGAACCGCACGAACCTCGCGCCCTTCGTGCTGGCGTCTATGTCGAGGGTGCCGGCGAGCACCATCGGCTGGTTTCCGACGACGCCGATGGCCTGTCCGTCGAGGCGGGCGAAACCGACGACGAGGTTTTGCGCCCACCCCTCCATGACCTCGAAAAAGTCCCCGTCGTCCACCGTCAGTCGCACGGCTTCCCGGATGTCATACGGGCGGTTGTTCGAGTCCGGGACGAGGGTTGCGAGGTCCTCCTCCATCCTTTCGGGGTCGTCCAGCGGCTCGAAGCGCGGCGAGGACTCCAGATTATTTTCCGGCAGGAAGGAGAGGAGGTATCGAACATCCTCCAAACAACTCTCCTCGTCCGGGGCGGAGAAGTGGGCGACGCCGCTCGTCGTGTTGTGGGTCGCGGCGCCACCGAGGTCTTCCTGAGAAACCTCCTCGCCGGTGACGCTCTTAATCACGTCCGGCCCGGTGATGAACATGTGGCTCGTCTCCTCGACCATGAAGATGAAGTCGGTTATGGCCGGGGAATAAACGGCTCCCCCGGCGCACGGCCCCATGACGACGGAAATTTGCGGAATGACCCCCGAGGCCATGACGTTTCTATGAAAAATATCCGCGTACCCGGCGAGGGACACGACTCCTTCCTGAATCCGCGCCCCGCCGGAGTCGTTTATGCCGATCACAGGACACCCGGTCGAGATCGCGAGGTCCATGACCTTGCAGATCTTCTGCGCGTACACTTCTCCGAGCGACCCCCCAAAAACCGTGAAGTCCTGACTGAAAACGCAGACTTTCCGCCCGTTCACCTCACCGTATCCGGTCACCACTCCGTCGCCGAGAGGTTTGTTCTCTTCGAGCCCGAAGTTGTTCGAGCGGTGGACGCGGTAGCGGTCGAGTTCCACGAAAGTCCCATCGTCCAGCAACAACTCGATCCTCTCGCGGGCCGTCATTTTGCCCTTTTCGCGCTGGCGCTCGACGGCCCTTTCGGAGGCGGGATGGGCGGCGGCCTCGCGCAGCATTTCGAGACCTTCGATCTTCCCTGCCGTCGTGTCTTCCCCGAGCCTCTCTTTTTGCATGGAAAGGGATTTTAACAGGTCGAAAGGCGCGGATTCTTCGCCGTGACCTATAAATCTGGACAGACTGGACGCAAAGGAGGAGTAGATTGTCCTGGCAGTTGCAGGAAGCGAAGCAGAGGTTCAGCGAGTTGGTGAGGCGGACGCTGGAGGAAGGGCCTCAGACGGTGACGCGGCGCGGCAAAGAGGTCGTCGTGGTGGTTCCGGCGGAGGAGTGGCGAAGGAAGAATGAAGAAAAGATGGACTTCAAGGAGTTCTTGATGAGCGCGCCGGATCTGAGCGTCCTCGATCTGGAGCGGTCGAAGGAGAAGCCGCGAGACATCAAATTATAGTATGAGGTATTTACTGGACACCAACGTTCTGTCGGAGGCTCGCAAACCACGCGGCAATGAGAACGCAAAGCCGGTATCCACCACCGCCTCGACTTCCGTCTCCGATCCGTGTGGACCCGAAACCCGAACGCGGATGACGGGCTCGCTGCCGCTTTCGGTGACGCGGACGCGTCCCTCTATCACGGCTTTCGGTCATCTGCGAGGGAGTGTCGGACCACCTATTCGATACGCGGCGCGGGCTCCGACCCTTGTCCCGTGCATCACGGCGTCCGGGTTGCGTTCGCGCATCCGGCTCGACGCCTCGCGACCGTTTTCGCCTATCTCGTATTCGCCGGTGGTGATGTCTATGACGATGAACTTCCCTGAATGCGCGGGTTCCACCTCGCGACGGATGCGTAGATCGTAGATCTCGCGCCCGCGGCGCCCGATCTCTTCCGTCGTGTGACGATTCTGTTCGCGTCGCTCGCTCATAGCCTCTTTATTTTACCCTCAGACCAGGCGGGAGCGAACCCTCGCGCTGATCTGATCGATCACGAGCACCGAAACGACGATGACGATCAGGATCGTCCCGACCGTCTCCCACTCTCGACCGGCCGCGTAGAGCAAAAGCGGCGTCCCGATGCCGCCCGCCCCCACAAGCCCGAGTATCGTCGAGGAGCGCACGTCTATCTCGAAGCGGTATATCGCGTACGAGGCGAATTCCGGCAAAACCTGCGGAACCACGCCGTAGAAGAAGACCTGCACGCGATTGGCTCCGCTCGCTTCGAGAGCCTCCAAGACCTCCATGTCGATGGACTCGATGGACTCGGCGTAGAGTTTCCCGAGCATTCCGATGGAGTGGATGGCGATGGCCATGACGCCCGCGAACGGCCCCACGCCGATGGCCGCGATGAAGACGACGGCAAGCAATATCTCCGGGAAGGTCCTCACCCAGCTCAGAACCAGCTTCCCCACGCTCGCGACGCGCGGCGCTCCGAGGTTGCTCGACGCGAGAAAGCCAAACGGCACGGCCAAAAAAGTCGCCAGAAACGTCCCCGCGTACGCGATGAAGATGCTCTCGAGCATGGCCCGCGAGGCGTCCGGCAGGTAGCTCCAATCGGTTTCGAGGAACATCCTCTCCAGGATCGCCCACGCCTGCGGGATGCCGGCCCACAACCTCTCCCAGTCGATCTCCAACGTGCCGAACGACCACAGGTACAGGGCGGCTATGACCAGCCCGATCAGGACGGCTTTCATCCTCCCCATCCGCGAGCGCCGAGGCTTTTTGTCCCCGCCGAAGACCTCCGCGTCCGGGACCGTCTTCACCGCGCTCATACCAACTCCCGCCTCAGACGGTTACTCAAATAGTCGATGAGCACGACCGCCACGAAGATGACGATGATGATCGTCGAGAGCCTGTCGTACTGCAAAAACTGGAAAGTCTGGAGCATGAGCTGCCCGATGCCCCCCGCGCCCACGATCCCCAAAACCACCGCCACCCGCACGTTCACCTCGAACGAATAGAGCGAATAGCTCAAAAATTGAGGGAGGACCTGGGGCAATATCCCGAACACCGCCACCTGCGCCGAGTTCGCCCCCGAAGCCCGAATCGCCTCGGGAGGACCCGGGTCTATGGCCTCGATGGACTCCGAGAGGAGCTTCGCGACAAAGCCGAAGGTGAAGAGGATGAGCGCCATCACCCCGGCGAGCGGCCCGAGCCCCACGGCGGCGACGAAGACCGCCGCGACGATGATCTCCGGCAAAGTCCTGAAGATGCTCAAAACCGTCCGAACCGCGCCGTATCCCGCGACGCTCGTCATCACGTTTCTGGCGGCCATGAAGCCGAAGGGGATCGAGAGGACGGCCCCGACTGTGGTGCTTATGATGGCGATCTGGATCGTCTCCAGCATCGGCCCGATGGACTCCGACCAGAAACCCCACGCGGGCGGGAAGAGTTCGAGGGTGAAGGAGAAGAGCGTCGGCAACTCCGTCGCGAGCGTCCCCGGCTCGACCCCTGTCTGCCGCGCGCTGAGGACGAATAGCCCCACGACGACGACGGCGACGAGCGCGGACCCGAGCCTGCGCTTGAGAAGGCCGGGAGACTCCGGAGCGTCCGATAAACTCAAACCCCGCCGCCTCCATGGCGACTATCCAGCGGACGGGGGTCGGACGGAGCTTCCTCGCTTCCTTCATCGTCGCCGCCCTGTCCGCGGAGGTCGTCCTCGCGGATCCCGCGCCCGTAAATCTCCTCGAACGTGCTTTCGTCGGCGCCGGCGGCGGGTCCGTCGTAGACGACTTCGCCTCCGCGCATGCCGACGATCCTGTCCCCGTATTCGGTGGCGAGGTCTATGAAATGCAGGTTCACGATGGTCGTTATGCCGTCCTCGCGGTTTATTCTCTTCAGGTCCTTCATGACGGCGTGGGAGGTCGGCGGGTCGAGGCTCGCCACAGGCTCGTCAGCGAGCATTATTCGCGGACGCTGCGTCAACGCCCGCGCTATGCTGACGCGCTGCTGCTGCCCGCCGGAGAGCTCGTCGGCCCGCGCGCGGGCTTTGTCGGCGATGCCGAGCCGGTCGAGGCTGTCGAGGGCGAGCTGCTTGTCTTCTCTGGAGAAGGCTCCGACGAGGCTTCGAAAGGTTCCGGTGTATCCGAGACGGCCCGCCAGCACGTTTCGCATCACCGACGAGCGGCGCACGATGTTGTAGTTCTGGAAGACCATGCCGACGTCGCGCCGGAGACGTTTGAGGTCGCGGCTTCCCGCCTTCGTCAGGTCCGTGCCGCCGACGAAGAGACCGCCGCCGGACAGCTTGACGAGGCCGTTAATGGAGCGCACGAGGGTGGACTTCCCCGCCCCCGAGAGCCCGACGACGACCACGAACTCGCCGGGCTTTATTTCGAGGTTTACGTCCTTGAGGGCGTGGACGCCGTTGGGGTAGACCTTCTGGGCGTCCTCGAAGCGGATGGCGGCCCGTTGGTCGGACAAGGGGCTACTCCTCCTCGGCGGCTTCCTGAAGGTCCAGTTCGAGGGCCTCGGCGGTGTCGCGGATGATGTCGTACTCGGAGTCCTCGGCGGGTTCGATGTCTTCCCAGCCGTAGATCTCGTCCAGGACCTCCTGCCCTTCCTCGGACTCGTTGGCCGCGACGATGGCGTCGTCTATGCGCTGCTGAAGCTCGTCGTCCACGCTCGGTCCGACGGAGACGGTGTCGTTGGGGATCTCATCGGTGTAGGCGAGGACTTCGAGCTGCTTCATCACTTCCGGGTAGTCTTCCTCGATCTCCGCCCTGGCGTCCTCGTAGCTGACGGCCACGTCCACCTCCTCGTTGATGAGCGCGACGAGCGCGTTGTCGTGGCTGCCCGCGAAGACGACCTCGCCGAAGAAGCTCTCCGGGTTCTCGCCCCCCTCCAGCAGCCCTTCCTGAATGAGCTGATTCGTCGGGAAGAGATAACCGGAGGTCGAGGCCGGGTCCACGAAGGCCATGTCCGCCCCTTCGAGGTCGGCGAGCGACTCGAACTCGCTGCCCGAGCGCACCGAGAACTGCCCCCGGTAGAACGCCGAACCGAACCTCACGGCCTTGTACAGAGGCTCAACCTCCGGATAGCGGTCTTTGGCAAGCACGTAGCCAAACGAATTCAGAAACCCGATGTCCACCTGCTCGTTGCCCATCGCCTCGACGAGGCCGATGTAGTTGGTCAAAACCTGGACCTCGACCGGCTGCCCGAGCTCTTCGCTCATGATCTCCGCCAGCGGCTCGGCGCGGGCTTCGAGGTTGCCGGCCTCCACCGAAGGCACGAAGCCTATCGTGAGGCTTTCGGCGTCCCCGGAACCACCCGACTCGCCTTCTCCACCGCCTCCGCCGCAAGCGGCGAGGCCGAAAGCCGCCAGGACCGCCGCAAACAACACTATCCCGCGTCGCGTCATCCAGTTTCCTCCGTGTCGAGAGACCATTGCTGACATCGGGGTCCCCTACCAGTCCCCCGCGTTCCGGATCCAAACTATACGCGAAATCGTCGCCGCTATTGTTGCATCGAAGCTAAGTATCTCCAAGCCGAGTTTGACGGACTCGAATTCTCCTCGCGCCCCCGGAGGAGCAAGCCGTCTTCCTCATCAAACACAACTTGGAGAGACTTAACCGCGAGGGAAAGTATGGGTTTTCCGTCCGGTTCACCCGTTTGCGTCAAAGTTCGCCGCTTCAGTATAACGCTCACGGCCTCCGTCTTGCGTCGAGGTCCACGACGTTCTCCATTTTCTCGCGCCACGCGCTGTAGCCGCCTTCGTGGGAGAGGACCGCGCCGTCGCGGACTTCGAGGATTCGGTCGGCCATCCGGTCGAGAAAGTAGCGGTCGTGGGAGACGAAGACGACCGTGCCGTCGTAGTTCTCCAGAGCGTTTTCCAGAACTTCGAGCGAGTCGATGTCGAGGTGGTTCGTCGGCTCGTCGAGGACGAGGAAGTTCGACCCTTCGAGCATGAGGAGCAGGAGCTCGAGGCGGGTGCGCTCCCCGCCGCTGAGTCTGTTCGCCGGCTCGCGCATCCGGTCGTAGCGGAAAAGAAACCGGAGAAGCAGCTTCACCGCCTCGTCCTCGTAGACGGGTTTCGTTTCGCGGACGAGGTCGATGGGCGTGGCGTTCGGCGGCAGGAGTTCTTGATCCTGCGCGAGGTATCCGATCTTTATGGATGGTCCGACCCAGCTTTCGCCCCAGACGGGCTCAATCTGCCCGGACATCGTCTTTATCAGTGCGCTCTTTCCAGCACCATTCCCACCCGACACGCCCACGCGCTCCCCGCGCATCACGGCGAGGTCCACGTCGAGGAGGACGGGGTCTTCGTCGAAGGCGATGGTCGCGTTTCTCAGCTCGACCACTTTTTGTCCTCCACGAGAGCCGCTACGCAGCTCCAGGCGCATCTTTCGCCGTTCGAGGACCGGGCGCTCGACCTTCTCCATGCGCTCGACCTGCTTCCGTTTGCAGCGGGCCTGACGAGCGTGGCGGACGTCTTCGGTCATATGAGCCCACCGCTCGAAACGCTTTATCGCCTCTTCCAGACGCGCTATCTCTTTTTGCTGCGTGACGTGAAGTCGCCTGTGACGCTGGAGATGGAGTTCGCGGGCGACCGTGTACGCGGAATAATTCCCCGGCCAGAGCTTGATCTTCCGCCATCGAGTTCCGCTACTTCCGTCACCGTCTCGTCGAGCAAATAGCGGTCGTGGGAGACGATCACCACGGCGCCGTCAAAGGCGCGTATGATCTTTTCGAGGCGGGAGCGCATCGAAGAGTCCTGGTTCGTCGAGGAGGAGGATGTCCGGTCTCTTCATCAAACACGCCGTGAGCATGACGAGCTTTCTCTGACCGCCGCTGAGTTCGGAGGTGGGCCGGGACATCGCGGCCCGGTCGAAGCCGAAATCCCGCAGCCGGCTGCGCGACTCGCCCTCGAAGCCGGGACCGCCGGACTCCCTGAAACGGCGAAGGAGGTCTTCCTGGCGTTCCAGCGCCCGCTGCATCCGGCCCAGGTCTGAGGCCGCTTCGGGAGAGCCCACGACCCTCGCGCACTGGCGCATCTCGCCTTCGAGGGACTGGAGGTCGGGCCTCGCCGCCCGGATGACCTCGAGCGCGCTTCGTTCGTCGCCGTCTATCCGCTGGGGCAAATAGGCGACGGTCAGAGCTTTCCGGCGGACGACCTCTCCCCCGTCCGCCTCCTCGATACCGGCCATGACTTTCAGAAGCGTGGACTTCCCCGCGCCGTTGGGACCGACGAGCCCGATCCTGGCCCGCTCCTCCACCCGGAAGTCGAGCCCCCCGAGAACCGCCGCGCCACCATAAAACTTATCCGCGTTTTCGAGCCGTACGAGGGTCAAAACACTCCTTGCGAACCAGGCCTCTTCGAGATGTCCCAAGCCTGCTTATGGTAGCAGTCGTGAAAATACGGCTCTCGGGTCTCGATATACTTCGCTTTGCGAAGAGTACAGAGAAGGGGTGGAGTTTTGGCGTTCGAGCAGGTCGGGTTCGTTGTCGAGGGGCGAGTGGGCGTGGTTTCCTTGAACCGTCCGGAGGTCTTCAACGCGATAGGGTCGCGGATGGTCGATGAGTTGGGACGAGTTCTGGATGCGGTCGAGGGCGGCGAGGCGCGGGCCATGGTGTTGACCGGGGCCGGGGAGCGGGCTTTTTGTTCGGGGGTGGATCTCAAGGAGCGGCGAGGAATGACCGCGGACGAGAGGTGGGCTCACAACCGCTCGCTCAACGAATTCGCAAACCGGCTCGCGAAGTCGCAGGTCCCGACCATAGCCGCGATAAACGGGCTCGCTCTCGGCGGAGGGTTCGAGATAACGCTCGCCTGCGACTTCCGCATCGCCGCCTCCCACGCCGAAGTCGGTCTCCCGGAAGTCGGACTCGGAATAATCCCCGGCGCGGGCGGCACCCAGCGCCTCCCCCGCCTCATCGGCCCCTCGAAGGCAAAGGAAGTGATCCTGACCGCCCGGAGGATCGGCGCCCAAGAAGCCCTTCGGATGGGGATGTTCAACAAGGTCGTGGACGGAGAGGATCTGCTGGAAGAAGCAAAGTCCCTGGCCGAGGAGGCGGCGAAGAACAGTCCGCTGGCGCTGGCGTACGCGAAGGCGGCGGTGGATGTGGCGATGGAGACGGCGGTCGAGCAGGGGCTCCGGTTCGAGACCGGGGCCATCAGGACAACGCTCGCCTCAGACGACTACGCGGAGGGGCTCGCGGCCTTCGCCGAGAAACGTCAACCGGAGTTTCCGCCGTTGAAATCTCGCGCGATCACGTGATTCGTCGATGAGGTTCGTAAAACGCGACAGAGAAGCCAGAGAGCGCGGCTTCGCGTCCGGGTGCCTGGGCATCTTTCTGGAGATCCTGACATGGGTTTTCTCCACGGTCCTCATCACGATCGGGGCCGCGTTCTTCCTCTTCGGCGTCTTTTCTTTCGAGCCGGAATTCACCGTGGGCACGGTGGTCGCCATCATCACCGTCCCGCTCGCCGCCTTTCTCTTCCTCCGCACCGGAAGGGCCATACTGCGAGACCTGCGCGGCAAGACCGACGCCCCGCCAAACGACCGCGAAGAATAATCGACCGTCGCGAGGCGGCAACCCGACCTCGATCCCGAAACGTGGAAACCAACCAACGCCGAGACCGCAACTATGAGCCACCCGTAGGAGGGTAAACGGACGTTCTCAATACGTCCCCTCACCGCCTTCTTCCTCGCCTTGCTCATGGGCGAACTCAACAACGCGCGGGCGGTGATCGCCGCCCGCGCAGCGAACGGTTGGCGAACCTACCCCGCTCCTCCCTCCCTGAAGGCGATAGGAGACGCCTGGCTCACCGAGGGCCGGTCGCTCGCCCTCAGAGTTCCGAGTGTCACGGTGAGGGGGCAGCACAACTATCTCATCAACCCGGCGCATCCGGACTTCGCGAGCGTCGAAGTATCGGACCCGGAACCCCTCGACCTCGATCCCAGGCTCACCGGACGTTAGACTCACCATGAGGAGCAGAAAGGCAATCGAAGAACAAAATGGGAATGTACGATGAGATCAGGCGCGAGTACCCGCTGCCACAGACGGGATACAGGGTTCTTCCCGAACACACCTTCCAGACGAAGGACCTCGAGTGTCTCCTCGACAAGTACACCATCACCGCCAGCGGGCTTCTCATCCTTCACCGGGAGGTGTGGGAACCCGTCCCCGAAGAAGAGAGACCATACTACGGCAGCCCCGAGTGGGAGAAGCCGCTCGGAAAGTGGATCGGGAGCATGAGATCCGTGCCAGTCGGAGACGAGGAGATACCCCACCACGGCGACATCTTCTTCTACGACTCCTTCACCATGAAGGGAGAGAGCGGACATCGGATATGGCTGGAATACAGGACGCGCTTCACCGAAGGGTCCCTCGCCCGTATCAAGGTCGAAGACGTACACGACCTCCCTCCGACGAAGACGGTCGAACTGGGCGACAGCGAGTTCCAGGCGCAGGAGTCGGGACTCGGCTTCGACATCATTCGTTTAGGCGACGAGGCGGAGGTGGAGCCAGAAAGCTAGACCGGAGAAACGCTCCGCCTCCGAATGTCCATACGATAAATTCCATCTTGCCTCCCAGATGATACACTTCTAACAGTCAGTAACATTGTTAAAGTATGTTACGCATCAACGGGAGAATATTGTGGAGCTATCGGAGAAGAGGCTAAGGGAGCGGGGAGTTTCGAGGAGTCTGGAGGAGATCGAGGGCGAGGTTCGAGAGATGATCGCCCATTCGCTCGCCACTCTGCCCGTCGGACTCGCGGGAGAGGAGCCGGCCCGCGAGTTCACCGAGGAGGAGGCCGGCGTTCTTACGAGGGGCGGCCTGACGCTCGAGCCGTACGCGGGGGGTCGCGACGCAGCGTCCCGAACCGCGGCGAGGTATGCGGCGATGCTGTCCCTGGCTCTGACGGAGTCCGAGGTGAGGGAGATGCTCGGCGTCGGGGCGAGCCGCGTGCGCCAGCGCGTGGCCGACGGATCTCTGTACGCCATAAGTGTTGGCCGCGAGCGGCGCTTCCCGTCATTCCAGTTCGACGGAAGGACTCTGGTTCCGGGCATCGGCGAGGTGCTGAAGGCGCTGCCCGACGACCTGCACCCCCTCGAGGTCGAGAGCTGGCTGACGAGTCCCGACCCGGATCTCACGATGGACGGCGAGGACGGCGAAACTTCCGAGGCTCTCTCTCCGAGGGAGTGGCTGATTTCCGGCGGTTCGGTGGAAGCGCTGCTTCCGACCGCGAGGGATCTGTAGAAACCTTTTATTCTCGATGGTAAAGCTGCCGAGATCCCCAGGCATTCGTCGCATGCGCGAAGCGGGAGCCGAAGAGAGCGTGCTCCCATCCGGCAGGCTGCTATTCAGGCTGTACTTCCGTGGCGGCGAATACCCCGGCTCCTGGGAAGGCTTCCGTAGCTTCGGCCCTCTCGCAAGCGCCCGCTTCGACCACCACCCGCCGCCGCGAGGAGACCATCCGAACCTCGGGATACTCTACGCCGCGACGGAGGTGAAAACGTGCGTCGCCGAGGTGTTCTGGAACACTCGCAACATAAACCTCCGGCGTCGGGAACCCTGGCTCGTTGGCTTCGA
>JBOHBL010001064.1:0-11132 GCA_050698295.1 Rubrobacteraceae bacterium
AAATCACCCTTCGCGCTGAAACTCTTGAAAGCGAGCTTCCACGCCCACGAAGACGGTTTCGGCGGCATCCAGCAGCTCGCCCACGACGCGAACCTCCTCTTTTACGGGAGCGAGGAGGCTCAGGAAGGTCGCGACGCCTATAAAGAGAAGCGCAGGCCCGACTTCTCGAAGTTCCCTCGCCGTCCGTGATCTCAGACTTCCGCCTCTGGCGCTACGAGCTTCCGCTGAAGGCCCCCGTCTCTCTGAAAAAGGGCTCGACCATGAGCGTCCGGGAAGGTCTTCTTCTGGAACTGGTCGCCAATAACGGCGAGTCTTTCTGGGGCGAGGCGGCGCCGCTTCCGGGGTTCTCGCGCGAGAGTTTGGAAGAGGCGGCGCGGGAACTCGCGCGGGTCGCGGAGAAGTTGGCGAGAGAGGGACACCGATGCGCCGGTTCCCGGCCTGTATCAGGGCTTGCCTCGGTGGATTTCGCGGTGGGTATGGCAGTATCGCAGTGTGAGAACTTCGACGATCCCGGTACGCCGAACCGTTCCATTGCCGTGTGCGGCCTCCTTTCCGGGAGCCGCGAGGAAATCCTCTCCGACGCGGCGAAGCTGCGAAAAAACGGCTACGAGGCGGTGAAGCTCAAGGTCGGGAGAGGAGCCGGTGTCGAGGGTGACGTCGTACTCGTTAGTGAGGTTCGGGAGGTCCTCGGAGATGATGTCGCGCTTCGTCTCGACGCGAACCGGGCGTGGTCCTTCGAGGGGGCTCACAGGTTCGCCGGGCTCGTCTCGGACGCGGGGATCGAGTTTATAGAAGAGCCGCTCGAAGAACCGGGGCGCTTGCTGGAGCTTTCGGAGGCGACCGGGCTCCCCGTCGCCCTCGACGAGTCTCTTGTGGAGATGGCTGCGGACGAAGCGCGGAGCCACGACTATGCGCGCGCCTTCGTTTTGAAGCCGAGTCTGCTCGGGTACTCACGGACGGCCTCTTTCGCTTCGATCGCGAGAGATTTCGGGGCGAAGGCGATCATAAGCTCCTCGTACGAGTCCGGCGTCGGTATGCTCGGACTCGTCCGTCTGGCGACTTTCGTCGGGAGAGGAGCAGCCGGGCTGGATACTCACCGCCGCTTCGTGGAAGACCTCGTTTGTTCGCATCTCGACCTCTCGGGCCCTCGTTTGAACCTCCGTGAGATTTTCGGCGACATCGAGCGCGAGGTCGACTACGAGAAGCTGGAGCGCATCGCATGACAGAAGGTTTCGACGAGAAGACCGTACCCTGTCCGCTTCGAGCCGCCGCGCTCACCGACCCATATGCTCCCGCCATCGTCGGCCACGACGACGAATTGAGCTACGAAGAGGCGGACCTTCGGGTCTCCGCGACCGCAAACAAACTGAAGACGCTCGGGTTCTCGGAGGGCGAAAAAGTGGGAGCCTATCTCCCGAAAAGCGCCGGAAGCCTCGCCTTTATAATCGCGGCGATCCGGGTCGGAACCGTCGTCGTCTCCTTGAGTACCCGCGTCCCGCCCGACGGACTGCCCCCGCTCCTCGAAACCGCCGGATGTTCCGCGCTTGTCTCCGACGACGAAGAGGCGCTTCGCGCCGCCGAAGCGTCGGGAGGCCGCGCTCTGCGAACGGAAGAGGTCTTCGAAGCGGGCGGCGAAGAAAGATTGTCCGGCGAAGCCCGCATCCCGCTCGAACGACCGGCGACCGTCGTCTTCACCTCCGGCAGCACGGGCGTTCCGAAGGCCGCGCTTCACACCTTCGGCAACCATTACTTCAGCGCGCTCGGCTCGAACGAGAACATAAAGCTCTCGCCGAAAGACCGCTGGCTTCACTCGCTCCCGCTCCATCACGTCGGCGGGCTTTCTATTTTGTTCCGATGTCTCCTCGCCGGCGCGAGCATCGTCCTTCCCGAACCCGGCGCGTCCGTCGGACGGAGCGTGATCGACACCGGAGCCACCCACGTCTCGCTCGTCGCCACCCAGCTCCGACGCCTCCTCGACGAAGATGCCGGCCTCTCCGGAGTGAAGGCGATACTCCTCGGCGGGAGCGGAATACCGGCGAATCTCCTCGACGAGGCGTGCCGGCGCGGTCTCCCGATCCACACGAGCTACGGCCTCACCGAGATGGCGTCTCAGGTGACCACGACTCGTCCGGGCGCGAGCAGAGAGGATCTTCGGAGTTCCGGCGAGGCGTTGCGATACCGGGAGGTGCGGATGGCGGACGACGGCGAAATACTGGTCCGGGGCGAGACCCTCTTCGCCGGATACGTGGAGGGGAAAGGACTCAAACTTCCTCTCGACGAGGACGGCTGGTTCCACACGAAAGACCTCGGCGAGCTGGACGAGGCGGGTCGCCTCCACGTCACCGGTCGCAAGGACAACCTCTTCATCTCCGGCGGCGAGAACGTCCAGCCGGAGAAAGTCGAGGAGACGTTGAGGCGCGTCGGCGTCGAGGAGGCCGTCGTCGTCCAGCTCGCCGACGAGGAGTTCGGGTTTCGTCCGGTCGCCTTCGCGCGGGGAGGCCCGCAGCCGGAGCGGCTTCGTGTCTCGCTCGAAGCCTCGTTGCCCCGGTTCGAGATTCCGGTCGCTTTCCATCCGTGGCCGCCGGACGCTCCGGGCGGGATGAAGGTGGACCGGGACTTTTTTCGGGAGAGGGCCGCAAATTTGCATAGCCGGTAAAGCGCGCGAGGTTTAGCGAAGTCCGCCGTTGTGTAAGAATGAACACGAGTCGAAGGGGCTTCGAGGGAGGTGGAGATGGGGTTCTTCCCGAGGAAGGTATTGCTGGCGGCCGACGGGTCGGCGGAGTCGCAGCTCGCTGTGGAGGCGGCCGTGGACATATCGAAGGAGACCGGCTCCGAGCTTCACGTCGTCTACGTTGGGCTCATCTCGCCGTGGGCGCATCCGGATGCGATGTCGCCGACCCAGTACGGGCGGCTAAAGCGCGAAGCCCAGCAAGTCCTCGACGCGCAGGTTTAGAAAGTCCTCGCGCTCGGCGGCAACGTGGCGCGGACGCATCTCAGGATGGGCCGGGCGGATGGGGAGATCATACGCTTGAGCGATGAGATCGGCGCGGAGCTTATAGTGGTCGGCAGCCGGGGACAGAACGCTATCCAACGCATCCTGCTCGGCAGCGACGCCGAGAGCATCGTCCGACACGCTCCCTGCCCGGTCCTCGTCACCCGCAAGGACGACTAGAGGCGCGCCGTTTACCTGGATAGACTCGGGGGAATAGAATGTCACGAACTCGACGCGACGTTCGGGGAAGGGAACGCCTGGTTTTGCGACGGCGCGTGAGTTCGTTCACGGGCGGCTAAGGGGGTAGCTGGGTGTCAGAGAGATTCGAAGTAACCGGCCTCGACATAGGCATCCTCGCGGCGTACCTGATCCTGAGCAGGATCATCCCCCTCGTCCTCGCCCCCAAAGGAGGACAGTCTTCCGAGGACTATTTCCTCGGCGGACGCAACTTCGTCTGGCCGCTGGTGGCCTCTCGTTCGTCGCCACGAACATGTCCGGCGCCACCTACGTCGGACTCGCCGGGGCCGGATACTCGCGGGGCATCTCCGTCTTCGCCTACGAGTGGATGACGACGGTCATACTCGTTATCTTCATCTTTTTTATCCTGCCGTTCTACTTGCGGAGCGAGGTCTTCACCCTGCCGGAGTTCTTGAGCAAACGCTACGACCAACGCTCCCAGCTCGCGTTCGCCGGCTTCAACCTCTTCGCCAACATGTTCATAGACATGGCGGCGGCTTTGTACGCGGGCGGGATCGTGGTGAGGACGCTATTTCCGGCGATACCGCTGTGGGTTTCCATCGCGGCGTTAGCCATTCTGGCGGCGGTGTACACCGTCATCGGGGGTTTGGGGGCGGTCATGATCAGCGACGGCATCCAGGCGACCGTCACCCTGATCGGCGGCGTCGTGGTCTTCGTCCTGGTGCTCAATGAGATCCCATCCTGGGACGCGATGGAGCGGGCGGCGGGAGACGAGAAGATGAGCCTCATCCTGCCCGCCGGCAACGAGGCGTTACCCTGACCCGGTCTCATCACCGGGGTCCTCATCATCGGCCTGTATTACCGAAATTCGACGGCGCAAGCCCATGATCTTTAGACATGGGTTAGCCGGAGCGAACAGAGAGTTTCGCAAGATACGTGGTATCGTTGCCACATGCGGATTCGCTACCGTTATAGAGCGTATCCCACGCCGGATCAGAAACAGCAGCTTGCCCGAACGTTCGGCTGCGTCCGCTACGTCTACAACTGGGCGCTGGCTATGAAGCAAGAAGCGTTCAAGCGGAGAGCGGAGCGCATCTCCTACCCGGAGACTGACAGGCGGCTCACGTCTCTCAAGCGAGACGAAGGAACGGCGTTTCTCTCGGAGGTGTCGAGCGTGCCGCTTAAACAGGGACTGAGGCATCTGGACAAGGCGTACACGGCGTTCTTCCGCGGCTACGCGAAGTTTCCGCGCTTCAAGAGTCGCAAGCGCCGCCAGAGCGCCACGTATACCCGGCAAGGCTTCTCCGCCAAAGGTGGCGAAGCCGGCACACCTGTCGTGAAACTCGCCAAGCAGTCCGAACCGCTGGCTATCGTGTGGAGCCGTCCTCTTCCGTCGGAGCCGTCGAGCCTCACCGTTGCGCGAGAATCGGATGGCCGCTACTACGTTTCGTTCGTTGTCGAAGTCGAGCCGGAGTCGCTTGAGAGAACCAATCAAGCGGTCGGCATAGACCTCGGCATCAAAGACGTGGCGGCTACATCCGATGGCTGGAAGTCCGGCAACCCGAAGCATCTCAGGAAGTCCCTGGATCGGCTGGCTTTGGAGCAACGCCGCCTTTCTCGCAAAGTCAAGGGTTCGGGCAAGTACCACAAGCAGCGCCGCCGGGTGGCGAGAGTTCACAGCCGCGTCCGCGACCAAAGGCGGGACTTCCTCCACCAGCTCACCACGCGGCTCGTCAGGAGGTACGACGTCATCTCGTGCGAGTCTTTGGCGGTGAAGAACATGGTTGGCAACCACAGCCTCGCCCTCTCCATCTCCGATGCGGGATGGGGAACGCTCGTGGAGATGCTGCGCTACAAGCGCGAGATGCGCGGCAAGACGCTCGTGGAGGTCGGTAGGTGGCTGCCGTCCACGAAGACCTGTAGCGAGTGCGGCCATGTCGCGGAAAGCCTGCCGCTCGATGTCCGCTCGTGGACGTGTCCGGCATGTGGGAGTTCCCACGATCGGGACACCAACGCCGCCGTAAACATACTGGGGGCCGGGACGGTCCTCGCGGCCCGTGGAGAGGGAGTGAGTCCTGCGCTGGCGCGTGCTGGCGGGCATCCTTCCGCGAAGCGGGAATCCCGCAGGCTTTAGCCGTGGGAGGGTTCAACACGCTCACGTATGTGATCTCCCGCGCTCTGGCAAAGGACTGGGACGAGACGTCCGAGATCGTCGTCACCGAACTCGACCACCGCGCCAACGTGGATCCGTGGATACAAGCGGCGAAGGAAAGGGGGGCGAAAATACGCTGGATCCCCCTCGACTCCGACACCCTCACCCTGAACGAGAAAGACATTGAAGAAGTTATCACCGAGAACACCAGGCTCGTCGCCGTGGGCCTCGCCTCGAACATCGTCGGCACGATCTCCGACGTGGCGAAAGTCGCGAACCTCGCCCACAAAGCCGGCGCTCTCGTCGCGGTGGACGCCGTTCACGCGGCTCCCCACATCCCCATAGACCGCGACGAACTCGGCGCGGACATCCTCACCTGCTCCGCCTACAAGTTCTTCGGTCGGCGCGGCGGCGATCAAAGGCGCGCTCTTCAAAGACCTCGCCGTGCGCAAGGTAAAGCCGGTGCCCGAGCATTTCCCCGATAAACTGGAGACCGGGACCCAGAACCACGAAGGCATCGCCGGAATAAGAGGCGCCCTCGACTTCATCGCCTCTCTCGGGGAAGGAGGGTCGCTGAGCGAAAGGCTCCTCGACGGCATGCGAAACATCGAAGAATACGAGAACCGGCTCGCCGAAAAGCTCCGCTCCGCGCTCCGCGAGACCCCTGGCGTAACGTTATATTCCGCCCCCGACGCCGTTCCGAAGACCCCGACCGTCGCGTTCCGGGCTGATGGAACATCCCCCCGAGAACTCTGCAAACGCATGGCCGAAAGAGGGTGTTTCATCGGCGACGGCCATTTCTATGCTTCGACGGTCGTGGAGAGGCCCGGGTTTCGGGAGGAGGGCGTCGTGCGGGTCGGGCTCGCTCCATACAGCACGGAGGAAGAGGTCGAGGGGTTCGTTAAATCTCTGCGAAGCCTCCGTTAAAGCGTTTCCAAACGGTCGATTTGGCGGGGAGGGTTCCCTAGAATAATGCGGTCGGTCGTAAGTGTTCGACTTCGAGAATGGGGAGAAATATACGTGAGTGGACTTCGAGGTTTCCGGAGCGTTTTTGCATCGTTGGCCGTGTTGGCGTTTCTGGCCGCGGGCTGCGGCCAGGTTGAGCAGCGGACCCCCGAAGAGACGGGAGCCTCCGACTCCGAACCCTCCACTACGAAGGAGACGACCGTCGAAGAGACGACGGTGGGCGAAGCCGCGGCCTCCGGGGAGACGGTGGACATCCAGATTCTCGGCTTCAACGACCTCGAAGGGAATTTGGAACCGTACGAGAACGACGACGGGGAGGAGGTCGGGGGCGTGGCGTACCTCGACGCGATCATGGACCAACGCGAGGAGGAAAACCCGGAAGGGACGATCCGGGTTCATGTCGGCGACCTCGTCGGGGCGAGCCCTTTGATCTCCGCGTACTACCACGACGAACCGACCATCGAGGCGGCGAACCTGATGGAACTGGACCTCGGCACTCTCGGAAACCACGAGTTCGACGAGGGCGCCGGGGAGATGTTCCGCCTGATCGACGGCGGTCAAAGAGAGGGCGCGCGGGAGACCTCAGACCCGGACTTCGAGGGCGCGGACTTCCCGTACGTCTCGGCCAACGTCGTGGACAGGGACTCCGGCGAGCCCGTCATCGAACCATACGAAGTCCTCGAAGTGAACGGCGTCGAAGTGGGCTTTATCGGGCTCGTCACGACATCGACGCCGGAAAAAGTCGTCCCCGACGCCGTCGAGCCGTTCGAGTTCCGCGATCTCTCCGACTCCGTGAACATGTACGCCGACGAATTGCGGGGACAGGGTGTCGAGACCATCGTGGTCCTCGCCCACTCCGGCAACGAGAACGAGGACGTCGAGCCGCCGATGGGCGAGATCGTGGACGAAGCGCCCCAGATGAGCGAAGCGGTCGACGTCATCATCGCCGGCGACACCCCCTTCCCGATGAATTACGAGGAGAGCGGCAAGCTCGTCGTCCAGGGCAGCGGTACCGGTTCGGACCTGGTCGCCGCGCAAATGGAAGTGGACGCCGAAAGCGGCGACGTCGTCGAGTCGAGCGGCGAAGTCGTGGACGTGGTTTCCTCGGAGGTCGAGCCGAGCGAGGACCTTCGGGACCTCGTCGAAGAACAGGCTTCCGAAGTGGCGGAAGTCTCGAACCGCGTCGTCGGGGAAGCGGCGGAGGACATAGCCGCCGACTATGAGGCGGAGTCCGCGCTCGGCAACCTCATCGCCGACGCTCAGAGGACCTACACCGACGCCGACATAGCCTTCATGAACCCCGGCGGCATCCGCGCGGACATCAACCAGGGCGAGGTGACCTACGGGGACCTCTTCACCGTCCAGCCCTTCGGCAACGGCATGGTCCGCCAGGAGATGACCGGAGAGCAAGTAAAAGCCATCCTCGAACAGCAGGGAGACGAAGAAGTTTCCACTCTGCTTCAGGTCAGCGGAATTCAACACACCTACGACGCGGAGGCTCCAGAGGGCGAGCGCGCTACTGAAATAACAGTCGGCGGCGAGGACCTCGACCCCAACTCCACATACACCGTCGCCATAAACAGCTTCCTCGCCACCGGCGGCGACGGCTTCACCCTCTTCACCGAAGGAGAGAACCCCGAGACTCTGGGCAGCGACCTCGACGCATTGGTCGAGTACATCGAAGGTCTGGAGCAGCCCTTCACCGCCCCCGACCCCGAGGAGGATCAGAGGATCACGCTGGAGGGGTAGAAAGAAAAGCCCGGCGACGACGCGGCTTGCTTCGGGAGCTGCGTCGCTTTCGCTAGGGTAGAATCACGCCGGAGGCGATCGGCGAAGGCGTGGAATATCGTGAATGATCTGGCGATAGACTGGGAAGGTAAATACTCTCCGTACGACAGGCCCGAAGACTGGTTGCCGGAAGTAGAGAAGCGCGGTCTTTCTCCATGGATACTCGGACAGAGGATTCTCGCCAGCCACAATGAGCGTCGTTTCCGCACCCGCGCCGTGCAGGAAACCGTCAGGGTCGGTTCCGGCATCCGATTGCGTATCGAAGGAGTAACCTCGTTGGCGCCGCTTGCCATACTCCACGGACGCTTGAACGAGGAACCGCTCGATCTCTTCGGAGGAGTGGTCGTCTCCTATGAGGAAGAACTCGACGCCCTGATAAACCTTTCGCCGGAGGCGAGTCCCGGAACGTATATCTTCCTCGCCCAGCAATGGGAACCGGGAGGGGCTTCGATCTACGCTTCCAGCGCGGCCTCCGTGGAAGTCAGGCCGCACATTGACGATGAGACGTTCTGGAACTCCTTCGAACCCTGGCCTGAGGACGTCGCTGAGGAAGTCCGGGAGAACATAAGACAAGCACGCAAGAGAATTTAGCTTTCCCCTTGAACTATCTCCTCGACACCAACACCGTGAGCTACCTGCTTGAAGATCGCGCCGCTATCATCGGCAGAGTTCGAGATGCCGGTGGATTGGCTCTCGTCGCCATCTCGACCATCACCCTCGCCGAACTGCGCTACGGACTGCGGATCATGCCGGAGAGTCGCAAGAAGACGAGATCCCTGGCAAGCCTGGAGCGCATCCTCGATTCGAGCGTGGATATGCGACCGTTCACGAGAGCCGCCGCCGAAGTGTATTCCGGGGCCGGAGCGATGCTCAAGGAAGCCGGGATCGCTTTCTCGTTCGAAGACCTCGCTATCGCCTCCATCGTAATGGCCGAAAACAAAACCCTCGCTTCCAACGACGGCTTCTTCGGGCATGCGCGAAACCTGTGCGGGTTGCGCTTCGAGCGGTGGGAGCCTTGATCAACTCATCAGCAAATACAGCAACGCCTTTTGCGCGTGGATCCGGTTCTCGGCCTGATCGAAGACTCGACTCCGCGCCCCGTCTATGACCTCCGCCGTGACTTCCCCGCCCCGGTGCGCCGTAATCACTCCGGCTCCATAAACTCAACGCCGAGTTTTCGGAAGTCCCGGTCGAAAGAGGCGACGCCCTCCTTTGCGGACTTCGCGCTCTCGGCGAGGAGCGCGTCGGCGAAGTCCACGTTCTTGTGCGCCATGAGTTCGAGGGCGCGCGCCACGACGCTGGCCGCCTCCACTTTGAGAGCGTGTTCGGTGAGCAGGGAAACGAGCGCGTCCGATATGTCCGCCCTGGAGTGGCCGTAGAAGGACTGGAGCACCCAGGCCGTCTCGGCGACGACCACAGTGTGAACCCGGAGCGAGAGTTCGCCTCGCTCCGCATTCTCGAACAGACGCTCGGCTCTCTTCGCCATCTCTTCCGGCTCTCCGGTCAGGAAGCGAAGCAGGACGTTGGCGTCCACCCAGTGGACACCCCCGCTCAAGACGACGTTTCTTCGGGAACTTTTCGCGAAACGTGCTTGCGAGCCGCCTCGCGCTCGGCCTCTTTGCCCGGATAAGCTCGCCCGGAAGATAGACTGCCTTTGAGATCTTCGAGCGTTTTTCGACGCTGTACCGTGAGGCGCACAGCGTCATCCTCGACCTCGAATAACAACCCGTCGCCGGGCCTCAACCCCAAACGATCCCGAACCTCCTTCGGAACCGTGAGCTGCCCCTTGCTCGTCAAAGTGGACTTGCTTGTGAACGTTTCCTTACTCATGCAGGTCATCTTACCACCCGCGGGAGCAAGGAGAATATTCTCAACTCATCAGCAGATAAAGCAACGCTTTCTGTGCATGCAATCTGTTCTCGGCCTGATCGAAGACGCGACTTTGAGATCCGTCAATGACGGAAGCCGTGACTTCCTCACTCCGATGAGCGGGCAAACAATGGAGGAAGACGGCGTCGTTGGAGGCGAGGTTCATCAACTCTTCGTTGACCTGGTACGGGGCGAATTTTCGCTTCCGTTCCTCGGCTTCCGATTCCTGTCCCATGCTTGCCCACACGTCGGTGTAGATGACTTGAGCCTCGCTCGCCGCTTCTTTCGGGTCTTCGGCGAGCTTTGGCGCTTTGCCGAGCTTTTTGGCGAGCTCGATGACTTTTTCGTTCGGGGCGTGACCTCCGGGGTGGGCGATGGCGAGGTTCGCTCCCGTCAGAGCGCAACCGAGGGCCAGCGAATGCGCGACGTTGTTCCCATCGCCGATGTAGGCGATGTCGATGTCTTCGAGCGCGCCGAATTCTTCCTTTATCGTGAGGAGGTCCGCCAACGCCTGACATGGGTGGTGCATGTCAGTCAGGCCGTTTATGACGGGGACTTCGGCGGCTTCGGCGAGTTCCTCCAACTCCGCGTGGCCGAAGGTGCGGACCATTATGGCGTCTATGTAGCGGGCGAGGACGCGGCCGGTGTCCGAGGGGGTCTCGCGCTTTCCGAGTTGTATTTCGTCGGGATTGAGATAGAGCGCGTGTCCGCCGAGCTGGTACATGCCGACTTCGAACGATACTCTCGTGCGATTGCTCGGCTTCTCGAAGACCATCGCGAGGGTGCGGCCCCGGAGGGGGCGGTAGCTCATCCTCGATTTCTGCCAGCTCTTTATTTTGATCGCCTCGTCGAGGATGAGACGCAGTTCTTCGGGCGAGAACTCCTCCAATGTGAGGCAGTCGCGACCGGCGATGGGGGAGGGGCCGGGCGCGGCGTCCAAAGAGGAGATCACGCGACGGCCGCCTCCGGAACCTCGATGCTCAACTCGTCAACGCAGCCTCGAAACGTACTCAGCGCATGCCGTACCTCCGTCCTCGTCACGGTGAGCGGCGGCGCCATCCGGATGGTTGTTCCCCCAATCAGGTTGACGAGCAACTTCTCTTCGAGACACCTCTCGAAGACTTTCGGCGCAAGCTCCGGCCCGAGGTCGAGGCCGAGGAGAAGCCC
>JBOHBL010001065.1:0-3227 GCA_050698295.1 Rubrobacteraceae bacterium
CCATCGCGTCGTGCATGAGATAAATGTTGAACTGGTCCACCCCGAGGTCTCTCAGGGTTCGGAGCTTGGCTACGTGATCCTCGACCGTCCCGAGGACACAGAAACGGTCCACTATCTCATCCGGCACGAAGTCGGTGCTCGGGTTTCCCGCCTTTCCATGATGCGAGTAATCGTAGCCTTCGCGGGCTTTTATGTAGTCCGTCAATGCGAGCGGAACCTTGCCGCCCTCCCCATACCTTTTCACGAGGTCGGCGACGTGGTTTCCGACCATGCCCCCGAACCACCGGCATTGATCCCTTTGATGAGCGAGGTCGTCCCCGACGTAAGCCGGAGCCGCGACGCATATTTTTACGTCTTCCGGGTCGCGGCCCGCCTCCCTCGCCGCGTCGTGGACGTGCTTCATCGTCCATTCGAGGATGAGGGGGTCCGCGAGCTGGAGGATGAAGCCATCGGCCTTTCGCCCCACCAGCGAAAGAGCCTTCGGGCCGTATCCGGCGAGCCAGACGTCGAGCCTGCCGTCCTCGATCCACGGGATACGCACTTCGTTGCCGTTAACCTCGATGCTCCGTCCTTCGGCGAGTTCTTTTATTACGCGCATCGCTTCTTCGACCTGTTTGAGGGTCGTCGGTTTCTTTCCCAAGACTCTTTGAGCCGAGTCGCCGCGCCCGATGCCGCAGATCGCGCGGTTTCCGAACATCTCGTTGAGGGTGGCGAAGGTGGAGGCTGTGACCGAAGGATCGCGGGTGGCGGGGTTCGTCACAAAAGGTCCGACTACTATCCTCTCGGTCGCCGAGAGCATTTGCGAGTGGATGACGTATGGCTCTTCCCACAAAATGTGCGAGTCGAAGGTCCAGGCGTGGGTGAAACCGAGAGCTTCGGCTCTTTTCGTCAGCTCGATGACGCGCTTTGCGGGCGGGTTTGTTTGCAGGGTTACGCCGAAGTCCATGGAGTCAGTCCTTTCCCGAGCCGGAAGCGGCGGCGGCTGCTCCCAGAGCCAGATACACGCCGCCGGTGAAATACCTTTGCGCGCGCCGAAGCCCGCGTGAACCGTAGCTCCGCCTGAGCAGTCCTCCCGCCGCGCCACCGAGCAAGGCGTAGAGGCCGTCGGTGAAAAGGCCGAGCAAGGCGAGCGTCACGCCGAGGACCATTATTTGCAACCACGCCGAGCCTCGCGACGGGTCCACGAACTGCGGCAAAAAAGCGAGGAAGAAGAGAGCCGTCTTCGGGTTGAGGAGGTTGACGACCACGCCCTGCGAAAAGACGCGAAACAGCGACGCGCGCTCGACGGGGACCATCTCCTCCCCGTCATCGCGAGCGAACAGGCGGGCGAGTCCGAGCCAGATCAGGTACGCCACGCCCAGCCACTTCACGACGGTGAAGGCCACCGCCGAGGAGGCGACTATCGCCGAGAGCCCGAGCGTGGCGAAGAGGACGTGCGCCAGCGTCCCGACCTCGATGCCGAGGACCGACGCCAGCCCCGCCGAGCGGCCTTGATCGACGCTGCGGGCCACGATGTAAAGGACCGACGGTCCCGGCACGATCAAGAGCGCCAGCGCCGCGACGACGAAAAGCGCGAAAGTCGTTGTGTCGGGCATGTCTCTACTCCGCCACAGGCTCGCGCTCGGAGGCGGGTTCGGGGGCGCGTCCCCCAAGCATCGAAAGACCCAGATACACGAGCCCGGCGACCGCGAACGTCAAAAACAGACCGTAGTTGTAGAGGCTCTCGATGAACGTCGGTTCCACGAAGACGCCCGCGAATTCGGGAGTGGCGGCGGCCTTGAAAAAGCCGGGCAAAACCGGGATCACCCCGATGAACACCGCCGCTATGGCCTTCCAGTTCCAGCCGCCGGAGTAGGCGTATGCGCCGTCCATCTTGTAGAGTTCGGGCACGTTCAGTCGTCTCCCGCGCACGATCCAGTAGTCCACGATCATGACCGCCCCGATCGCCCCGAGCAGGCTCCCGTATCCCACAAGCCAGGTGAAGATGTACGCGCCGACGTTATCCAGCAGCACCCACGGGAACGAGAGGACGCCGATGACGGCGGTGATGACGCCACCGGTGCGGAACGAGATGTACTTCGGCGCCAGGTTTGAGAAGTCGAATGAGGGAGAGACCACGTTCGCCGCCATGTTGGTCGAAATCTGGGCGATCACGATGACGATCATGGCGATGATGAGGATGGCGGGGATGCCTCCGGCGACCTGCGTGACCACCGCCACCGGGTCCCAGATGGCCTCGTCGAAGACGACGATGGTGGCCGCCGTGACCGCTATCCCGACGAAGGAGAAGGCCGTCATCGTCAGCGGCAGCCCGACGGCCTGCCCGACCACCTGGGACTTCTGGCTCCGGGCGTAGCGGGTGAAGTCGGGGATGTTGAGCGACAGCGTGATCCAATACCCCACGTTGGCGGCGAGGCTCGGCCAGAAGAGCACCCAGAACGGCGTGTCGCCCTCCTGCAACCTAGCCGAGGTGGTGAACACCTCACCCACCCCGCCGCCCGCTACGAAGCCCCAGATGAGGAGCGCGATACCGCCGCCGATGAGGAGCGGCGCGGACCACGACTCGAAGACCTTCACCCCCTCGACGCCGAACCAGATGATCACGACCTGTATCACCCAGAACACGAAGAAGGTGATGAACGAGTGCCCGGCGACGTTTGCCCAACCACCCCACACAGCGGTGATGAGCGCGTCCAGCGCGAGCCCGCCGAGCCAGGTCTGTATTCCGAACCACCCGCACGCCACCAGCGCCCGCGCCATCGCCGCGAAGTTCGCGCCCCTCACTCCGAAGGAGGCGCGAACGAAGACCGGGAAAGGAATCCCGTACTTCGTCCCGGCGTGGGCGTTGAGGAGCATCGGGACGAGGACTATGAGGTTGCCTAAAGAGATCGTGAACAGCGCCTGCCACCAGTTCATCCCGGCGGCCATCAAGCCCGCCGCCAGGGCGTAGGTCGTGATGACGATGGACATCCCGATCCAAAGCGCCGCCAGGTTGTAGGTGCTCCACGTCCGCTCCTCGGGGCCGGTCGGCGCGAGGTCGTTGTTGTAGAGCGGCGACGCGCTCACTTCCGCCTTGATCCTGCCAAGCTCCGCCTGGTCGCTCACCGCTAAATCTCGAAACTCATCACGTTCCATTGGCGCCTCCTGTCAGTCGGCTGCTAGTCAGCTAAGTATCCCCAAGCCGAGTTTGACGGACTCGAATTCTCCTCGCGCCGCCTCCCTGAGTG